>JAYPUG010000279.1:0-1793 GCA_038133965.1 Rhodospirillaceae bacterium
GTATGGTCCCGACCCCACCGGACGGTCCAGGCATGATGATCTGTGCGACCTGGTCAGGACAGCACGGAACTGGGAGTCCGCAGAGCTGGCAACTGTTAACAGCTGTTTGCTCCGTTAACGCAGATCCACGCGCAGTCAGATATTTCGATCCGCATCCCCCCTAGAACAGCGCGCGCACCATGCCACCGTCGGCGCGCGGCGCACTGCCGTTGACCGCTGAAGCCAGCGGCGAACACAGGAAGGCGACGACCGCGGCGATCTCCTCGGGGCGGGCCCAGCGTTCGAGCAGCGAGGTCCTGCCCTCACCCTCGGCGAAGTAGGCCTTGCTCATCTCTTCGGGCGTCGTTCCCTCGATCCCGGCCATCTGCTGCATGAAGGCCTCGACACCGTCCGTCCATGTCGGGGCCACCTGGACCGTGTTCACCGTGACGCCCGTCTCGCGCGTGCGCTCGGCCAGGCTGCGCGCGATCGATACAAGCGCCGTCTTGGTCATGGCGTAGTGCGCCATCGACGGGTTGGGCTTCGAACTCTGGTCCGATCCGATGAAGATGATCCGCCCCCAGCCGCGCTCCAGCATCGACGGCATGAGCGCGCGTGACAGGCGAACCGCGCTCATCACGTTCAGGTCGAACATCGCCTGCCAGTCGGCATCCTCGATGTCGAAGAACTCCTTCACCGTGAAGGTGCCGGCATTGTTGACCAGGATGTCGATGGGACCGTCTTTTGCTGCGAACTCGGCCAGTGCCGCGGCCCCGTCCGGCGTGGAAAGGTCGGCGGCAAGACCCGTGGCGCCACCACCGATCTCCTGTACGGCCGCCTCAACGCGTGCGGGGTCGCGGCTGTTGACCACGACGGCCGCTCCCTCGGCTGCCAGTGCTTCCGCGATCGCGCGGCCGATCCCCAGGGTCGAGCCCGTGACGAGGGCCCGTTTTCCTGCGAGTTCCAGATCCATATTACCTTCCCCCCGTTCGAACCCATTCGTTGACCAGTTTGTTCCTGTCTACACCATAACCATTCGCGCCGGCGCAGGTGCGAATCCGGGCATTATCTAGTCTCGTTTTGTTGCGCCCCGGCGAACTGGATGTCCATGCGGGATCAACGCCAGATGACCTACAGACGTCTCGATACACTCGATACGCCACAGATTGAACAGATCCACGGCTGGTATGCGCGCGAATGGTGGACGCAAGGGCGTTCCCTCGAAGACGTGGCCAGCCTCGTCGAACACAGCGATCTGATTTTTGCCTACGCGGACGCGGCGAACGGCGATCTTGCGGCTTTTGCCCGCGTCCTTACCGACCGCACTATCAAGGCGCTCATCCTGGATGTGATCGTCGATCCCGCGCAGCGCGGCCACGGGCTGGGCAGGAGAATCATGGACGACATATTCGCCGCCCCCGAACTCGCCCGAGTACGGCATTTCGAACTCTACTGCGCCCCGGACATGCGGGATTTCTACCGCGGCTGGGGGTTCACAGACGCCCTAGGCGAACTCGTGTTCATGCGGGCTGAGCCGGATGCGCGCGAAGAGGCCCGGGACAAATGAGCCGAAAGGTCGAGATCGTCGCACGCGAGACCCTCTACCAGGGCTATGCCCGCGTGGATCGCTACCGGTTGCGCCACGAGACATTCGCCGGGGGCATGTCGGCCCCGATCACCCGAGAGGTGTTCGAGCGCGGCCATGCGGCTGCCGCCTTGCCCTACGACCCGGACCGTGACGTGGTCGTCCTTCTCGAACAGTTCCGTATCGGCGCCTACGTTGCAGACATCGAGCCCTGGCAGATCGAGATCGT
>JAYPUG010000279.1:1803-3580 GCA_038133965.1 Rhodospirillaceae bacterium
GACCCGACGAGGTCGCACGCCGCGAGATGGTCGAGGAGGCCGGCATCGAGGCCCGCGAACTGGAATTCATCTCGCGCGTCGCCCTCTCTCCCGGCGCGGTCAGCGAGACCATGTATTTCTAATGCGCCCGGGTCGAAGCGCCCGAGACCGGTGGCATCTACGGGCTGGACCATGAAGGCGAAGACATCCGCACCTTCACGTTGCCGGCTGCCGACGCAATCGACCTCGTCACCCAGGGGCGCATCGTCAACGGAGCCGCCGTCATCGCACTGCAATGGTTCGCGCTGAATCGGGAGCGCCTGCGGCGCGAATGGACGAGCTGATCGCGGGTACGTGGCTTGCGGCCCCGGGGGGCCACCGCTAAATTTCCGACCGTTTGCAACTCCGCGCATCCAGAACGAAGGCTGTCATTCATGGACGTCCACGACGGGTTCGTCGAAACGGTCGGCAACACCCCGATGATCAAGCTGCGCCGGGCCTCGGAAGAAACCGGCTGCACGATCCTCGGCAAGGCGGAATTTCTCAATCCGGCCGGCTCGGTCAAGGACCGCGCGGCCCTCGCCATCGTGAAGGATGCCGAGGCGAAGGGACTTCTGCGGCCGGGCGGCGTGATCGTCGAAGGAACGGCAGGAAATACGGGAATCGGGCTCGCCCATGTCGCGAACGCACGCGGTTACCGGACCGTTATCGTCATTCCCGAGACCCAGACCCAGGAAAAGAAGGACGCGCTGCGCCAGGCTGGCGCCGAACTGATCGAGGTCCCGGCCGTCCCCTACAAGGACCCGAACAACTACGTGAAGTATTCCGGCCGCCTGGCCGAGGAACTGGCGGCCAAGGAAGAGGCCGGCGCGATCTGGGCCAACCAGTTCGACAACGTCGCCAACCGGCAGGGCCATTTCGACACGACGGGCCCCGAAATCTGGGACCAGACCGACGGCAAGGTCGATGGCTTCATCTGCGCCGTGGGCACCGGCGGCACGCTTGCGGGTGTGGGCATGTATCTCAAGAGCCGCAGCGAAGACGTGAAGATCGGCCTGGCCGACCCCATGGGCGCCGCCCTCTATCACTACTACGCGCATGGCGAGCTCAAATCGGAGGGCACCTCGATCACCGAGGGCATCGGCCAGGGCCGGATCACAGCAAACCTGGAAGGCGCACCCGTCCATATGCCGTTCCAGGTGCCCGACGAGGAAGCGCTGCCGGTGATGTACGGCCTGATCCGCGAAGAGGGGCTGAGCCTCGGCACATCGAGCGGTGTGAATGTTGCGGGTGCGATCCGCATGGCAAGGGAAATGGGCCCGGGCCACACGATCGTGACCGTTCTCTGCGACGGCGCCCATCGGTATGCGTCCAAGATATTCAACGTCGCCTTCCTCAAGGAACGTGGGCTGCCCTACCCCGAATGGCTCGACAATTGAGCGTCACCGAAAGCCTCTTTCGCGACGACGCCTATGCGCGAAGCTGCACAGCCAGCGTGGTTTCGGCGAATGAGCTCGGCGGGATCGTTCTCGACCGCACCGTTTTCTATGCAACCGGCGGCGGCCAGCCCGGTGACAGCGGCATCCTGCGCCTGGCCGACGGCTCGGAAATCCGTATTGCGACAGCCGTGAAGGGCCGCGAGGAAGACGGCGGCACAGACGCCATCGTTCATGTACCGGAGGAAGGCCAGACGGCCCCGGAACCAGGAACCCCGGTAACCGCCGAAATCGACTGGGAGCGCCGGCACCGCCTGATGCGCGTCCACACCTGCCTGCACCTGCTGTCTGCCGTATTGCCC
>JAYPUG010000280.1:0-3568 GCA_038133965.1 Rhodospirillaceae bacterium
TCCCTGAACCCCGCGACCTAGTACATGTGCTGGCCGCCGTTGATCGAGAGGGTCGATCCGGTAACGAAGTCGGCGTTGTCGGCCGTCAGGAAGATGACGCCGCGCGCGATGTCGTCGGCCTTGCCGAGGCGGCCGACGGGAATGCGTGCGATGATCTTCTCGAGCACGTCCGGCGGGACGGCGCGCACCATGTCGGTATCGACATAGCCCGGCGCGATCGCGTTGACCGTGATGCCCTTGGCCGCGCCCTCCTGGGCCAGCGCCTTGGTGAAGCCGTGGATGCCCGACTTGGTCGCGGCATAGTTCACCTGGCCGTACTGGCCGGCCTGGCCATTGATCGAACCGATGTTCACGATCCGGCCGAAGCTGCGGTCGCGCATGCCCTCGATGACGGCACGCGAGCAGTTGAAGACGCCCGACAGGTTGGTGTCGATGACCTCTTTCCACTGTTCGAAGGTCATGCGGTGCATGGTGCCGTCGCGGGTGATGCCCGCATTGTTCACGAGGATCTCGACCGGGCCCATGTCGGCCTCGATCTTGTCCACCGCGGCGTTCACCTCGTCGAAGTCGGCGACGTTGAACTTGACCGCCTTGATGCCCGTGCTTTCCTCGAACTCGCGCGCGGCGTGCTCGTTGCCAGCATAGTTCGCGACCACGTCACGGCCTGCGCCCTTGAGCGCGACGCTGATGGCGGCGCCGATGCCTCGGGTGCCGCCCGTAACCAATGCCACTCGACCCATCTTGTCCTACTCCCGTGTTTCGGCCGTGCGCCGCCTTCAGGGGCGGTTCTGGTTTGGCCGTGGTTGGTTGCGGCGTCCGTTCCCCCGAACTCAGTCCCGCTCGACGCAGAGCGCGATCCCCATGCCACCGCCGATGCACAGCGTGGCCAGGCCCTTCTTTGCGTCGCGGCGCTGCATCTCGTGCAGCAGCGTGACCAGGACCCGCGCGCCCGATGCGCCGATGGGATGGCCGATCGCGATGGCGCCGCCGTTGACGTTGACGATGTCGGGGTCCCAGCCCATGTCGCGGTTGACCGCGATCGCCTGGGCGGCGAAGGCCTCGTTCGCCTCGACCAGGTCGAGATCGTCCACCGACCAGCCTGCGCGCTCGAGCGCCTTGCGGCTCGCGGGGATCGGGCCCGAACCCATGACAGCCGGATCGACGCCGGCCGTCGCCCACGAGGCGATGCGCGCCAGCGGCTTGACGCCCTTCTTGCCGGCGGCCTCGCCGCTCATTAGCACCAGCGCGGCCGCGCCGTCGTTGATGCCCGACGCGTTGCCTGCCGTGACGGTGCCTTCCTTGACGAAGGCGGGGCGCAGTTTGGCGAGGGTCTCCGCCGTGGTGCCGTGGCGCGGGTACTCGTCCGCCTCGACGACGATGTCTTCCTTGCGGGTCTTCACCGTGACCGGTGCGATCTCGTCGGCGAAGCGGTTGTCCTTCTGGGCCGCCTCGGCCTTCTGCTGCGAGCCGGCGGCGAATTCGTCCTGCTCGTCGCGGGTGATCTGCCACTTCTCGGCGACGTTCTCGGCCGTGCTGCCCATGTGGTAGCCCATCAGCGAGCACCACAGGCCGTCCTTGATCATCGTATCGACGAACTGGACGTCGCCCATCTTGGTGCCGTTGCGCATGTGGGCGGCGTGGGGCGCCTGGCTCATGCTTTCCTGGCCGCCGGCCACCACCACGTCGGCCTCACCGAGGCTGATCGCCTGGAAGCCCTGCGCGACCGAGCGCAGGCCCGAACCGCAGACCTGGTTCACGAGATAGGCCGTGCGGTCGTCGGGGATGCCGGCGGCGAGCAGTGCTTGGCGGGCGGGGTTCATGCCCGTCCCGGCGGTCAACACCTGCCCGAGGACCACTTCGTCCACGTCCGCGGCATCGACGCCTGCGCGTTCGAGCGCGCTCGAAATCGCGACCGTGCCGAGCTCGGCCGCGCTCAGGCCCGCGAAGGCTCCGTTGAAGGTCCCGACCGGGGTGCGCGCGGCACTGGCGATCACGACATCCGACATCTTCTTTCTCCTCTTTGGCGAACCGGTTATGGCGAACGGGCCATGACGGACCGGCGGTGTGGCCCGAAGCCGCAAGAAACCGCGGGTTTCCGGCCGTTTGTGCGTTGCAATGGATATAGACCCACGGACCGGGCGAGTCCAGCGGAGCCGCGTCGTCAGCAGGCCTCAAGCCACTCTGCGAGTGGCTGCCAGACCTGGGTCTTTGCACGCGATCCCGCGACCATTCCGATGTGCCCGAGACGCGGGCTCTCGGCGCGTGCGTTTGGCAACTGTTCGGCCAGCGCGGCGGCCGACGCGGGCGGCACGATCCGGTCGCGCTGCGGAATAAGCGCCAGCGCCGGGATGTCGATCTCGGCGGGGCGGACGGGCGCACCCGCCACCTCCCATGTGCCGCGCTGCGGCATGTTGTGGCCGTACCAGCCGCCGAGGCATTCGCGTGCGGCCGGTGCCGCGAGGCCGATCCCGTCATTGATCCAGTCCTCCAGCGCAACGAAGTCCACGGCGGCCTGGTCTTCGGGGGCCATCGCGGCGAAGCGTATGAACTTGCGGGTTACCAGGAAGGGATCGAGGGCGGCGAACAGCGACTGGATGATGTCCACTGGCAACTCGCCGCACGCATCCAGCGCGGGGCCCGCGGCCTCGATCGCGCGCGCCAACGCCTCGGCCTGGGCGGTGCGCTCGGCATGAAAATCCCACGGCGTGGCAAGAAGCGCGAGCGCCGAGACGTCGGAGCGACGAAACTGTGCGAGGGCAAGCGCGAGCAGTCCGCCCATGCAATAGCCAACAACGGGGACCGGGGCTTCGGCCATGGCGCGCGCGGCGTCCAGCGCCCCGGACAAGGGTCCTGCGATGTAGCCGGTCAGGTCGAAACACCGTTCTTCTTCGCCTGGCGCGCCCCAGTCCACCAGCAGCGGCCGAAGGGACGTGTTCGCCGCGAGCCAGCGAAGCAGGCTCCGCTCGGCGGAAAGGTCGAGGATGTAGGCGCGGTTGATGAGGGACGGGACGAACAGCACCGGATGGCCGCCTTCGGCCCCGTAGTCGAGCAGGCGCGTCGCGCCCTGCTTCCACACCACCGGAGGCTCTTCGAGCGTGCGGCGGTAGGGGTGCCCGCGGTAGGCCTCGACGCCGCGTGCGAATGCGGAAAGCCGGTCGGCGATCTCGGCCTCGACCGCGGCCGCGAAAGGGTCAGCCCCGTTTTTGGCCGGCGGCAGGCTTTTTCGCAGTGCCGCGCTTCGGCTTGCCGTCTCCGGCTTCCATTCGAGCGAGCCGTTCCTCAACATCGGCAAGGCGCCGCGCGAGCTCATCCAGCCGTTCATCGCGGTCGCCAGGTGAAGCGGCAGCGGTCGGGGCCCGAGACGTGGTGCTGGCGGTGCCTGGTTCATCTGATTGTTCCGGTTTCACCCCGGCCATGGCCGACATCTGTTCGATGAATGCTCCCATGCCGGCCGCCGCCATAGGGTTCGCGGACAGCCCCATCCGGCCCATGGCGTCGAAGAAACGCGCGGTCTGGGCGGCGAGTTCGGGGTCCGCGGCCATTGCGGTCAACTGGTCTTCCCAGAGGT
>JAYPUG010000281.1:0-2273 GCA_038133965.1 Rhodospirillaceae bacterium
CATCCGCCGCTACATCGACCTGCAGATCCTGCTGTTCAACAACCAGATCTACGGCCTGACCAAGGGTCAGTACTCGCCGACCTCCAAGATCGGCACCCGCTCGCCCTCGACCCCGCTGGGCTCGGTGGACAATCCGGTCTCAGCCGCACAGTTCGCGCTCGGCGTCGGCGGCTCTTTCGTCGCGCGCTCGTCGGACATTCTGCAGAAGCACCTGCCCGAGGTGCTGAAGCGGGCCTACCACCACAAGGGCGCGTCCTTCGTCGAGATCTTCCAGAACTGCATCGTCTACAACGACGGCGCCTTCAAGCACTTCACCGAGAAGGGCGTGCAGGACGACATGCAGATCCATGTCGAGCACGGTCAGCCGCTTGTCTTCGGCAAGGAGAAGGAGAAGGGCCTGATCCTCAACAAGGAGGAGATGCGCCTCGAGGTCGCGATGATCGGCGAGAACGGCATCACCGAGGCCGATATCGCGGTCCATGACGAGAAGAACCGCTCGCTGGCCACGATGCTGGCACAGATGGAGCCGCCGACCATGCCGGTGGCGCTGGGCGTGCTGTATTGCGGCGATGCGCCGACCTACGAGACCTCGGTCCACGGCCAGGTCGAGCAGGCGAAGAACGACAACGGCCCCGGCGACATCGAGAAGCTGCTTCGCCGCGGCCAGACCTGGACCGTCGAGTAGGACAACCGGCGCGCCTGCGACCGAAGGGCGCGCCCGCTTGATCCGACCCGTTCAAGGGGCCAGATTCCGGGCGAATCTGGCCCCTTTTCCATGAACGCACACGCCAAGCATATCCCCGCAAGCCAACCCGCCGACCGCGCGGTCGGAATCTGGCTCCTTGTCTGCGCCGCCATGGTGGTGGCCATGGTCGTCATCGGCGGCATCACCCGCCTGACGGGCTCGGGGCTGTCCATCGTCGAATGGCGGCCTGTCATGGGATTCCTGCCGCCGCTCTCGGATGCGGACTGGCAGCGCGTCTTCGATCTCTATCGCGCGACGCCGCAATATCTCGAGGTCAACGCGGGCATGACGATCGCGGAGTTCCGCGGCATCTTCTGGTGGGAGTACATCCACCGGGTCTGGGGCCGGCTGATCGGGCTGGTGTTCTTCCTCCCCTTCGTCTGGTTCGTCGTGCGCGGCCGCGTGCGCGGCCGGCTGGTGCCGCGTCTCGCGCTGATCTTCGTGCTCGGCGGCGCCCAGGGCGCGCTCGGCTGGTACATGGTCAAGAGCGGACTGGTGGACGTGCCCGAGGTCAGCCAGTACCGGCTCGCGGCCCATCTATCCCTCGCCTTCCTGATCCATGCCGCGCTCGTGTGGACCGGTCTCTCGCTTGTCTTTCAAGGTCACGCGGCAGTTGCGGACAGGGCTCACCGACGCGTGCGCGGCCTCGCCGGCATCACCTTCGCCGTGGTGTGCCTGACCGCCCTGTCCGGCGCCTTCGTTGCCGGCACCGACGCGGGACTGATCTTCAACTCGTTTCCCCTGATGGAAGGCGGGATCGTGCCGCCCGACTACTTCCCGACGGCCGACGCGCCGTTCGAAGACATGGCGACGATCCAGTTCCATCACCGAATCCTCGCGCTGGCGAGCACGGCGCTGGTGGCAGAGCCGCTGGCTGGCGCTGGCGCCGCGCACCCGGATGGCCGTCAACGGCCTGGCTGCCGTCCTGGCGATCCAGGTCGCGCTCGGCATCTCGACCCTGCTGCTCGCGGTGCCGGTGCCCCTCGCCGCCGCCCACCAGGCGGGCGCCGTCGTTCTGTTCACGACGGCGCTCTGGCTGGTGTTCGAACTGCGTGGCGGGCCGGCAGGAAACGGACCGGGCGTCAGTCCCCGATAACCCCGCCATCGTCCTTCGTGATGGCGACGACAGAGGGTCGCGGCGGCATCCCGTCGTCGAAATCCGGCCAGCGGGTCGCGGGATCGGCATATGTCGAGTTCCTGCCGAACGGCGCCCAGTCCTTCGCACCGTCCACGGCGACATGCTGGACCGCAACGAAGAGCGTCCGGTCGTCCGGTGCGAACTGCGGACCGCACATCTCCGCTCCCACAGGCACCCGGTAGAACATCCGGCCGCTGCCGCGCGCAGGACCCTCGGTCTCCATCGCCCAGATGCCGTCGGCCGTTCCGGTCTTCGACCAGCTCGTACCCTGGTCCGTGGAAATCCAGAGCCGGCCCTGCCCGTCGATGGCGCAGTTGTCGGGCGAACCGAACCAGCCGTTGCGCGTTGTCCGGGAACCCCATTTGGCACCGACCTCGGGCTTCGCAGGGC
>JAYPUG010000281.1:2283-3566 GCA_038133965.1 Rhodospirillaceae bacterium
GACGAGGACATCCCAGCTGTACGTCAGCGCGCCGTGATCGCCGCCCGGCGGAAGCAGTTCGACGATGTGGCCGAAACGGTTCTCGGCGCGCGGGTTCACTGCATTCTCGTCGCCCGCCTTGCGGCGCGTGTTGTTGGTCAGCATCACATAGACGGCATTGGTGACCGGGTTGGGATTGACGTCCTCGGGCCGGTCCATCGGCGTTGCCTTGAGCAGGTCTGCCGCCCGCCGTGTCTCGATCAGGACGTCGGCCTGGCTGCTGAATCCGTTCGCCGGCGTCAGCGGGCCGGTGCCGAAGACGAGCGGCATCCAGGTCAGGGAACCGTCCGCATCGAAGCGCGCGACGAACAACGTGCCGCTGTCGAGCAGATCGCGGTTGGCCGCCCGGTCGTTCGGGTTGTAGCGACCGTGGGAAACGAACTTGTAGAGATAGTCGAAGCGCTGATCGTCGCCCTGATAGATGACCAGGCGGCCGTCCCGGTTGACGATGGTTTCCGCGCCTTCGTGCTTGAAGCGGCCCAGCGCGGTGCGCTTCACCGGTACCGATGCCGGGTCGTAGGGATCGACCTCGGCCACCCAGCCAAACCGGTTGGCCTCGTACGGTTCCATTGCGATGTCGAACCGGTCATGGAACTTGCCCCAGGCGTACCAGTTCCCGGGCACCCCGTAGCGCTTGTAGTTCACGGCCTCGGGATGATCGTCGGCGAGTTCGCCCCGGAAGTAGCCGTTAAAGTTCTCTTCCGCCATCAACCATGTGCCCCAGGGCGTCATGCCACCGGCACAGTTGTTGAAGGTGCCGCGCACGCGCGTGCCCGTCGGGTCAGCAGACGTCTTCATGCGGTCGTGACCGGCCGCAGGGCCGGATATTTGCATCGGCGTGTCGGCGGTGATCCGGCGGTTGAGGGAACGGTCGCTCGAAACGCGCCACTTGCCGCCCGACTTCTCGACCTGGACGACCGATCCTCCATGGGCGGCCATCTCGATATCGACCAGCTCTCTGGTCATGTCGGGGAAGCCGGCCCTGTCCTGACGGCCGATGCCCGGGAACATGACCTCCTCGACCGTGTATTCATGATTGACGCACAGCAGCGCGCGTTCCGGATTGTCCGATCCGAACGGCAACGCGGCATAGCCGACGAAATCGTTGTTGTAGCCGAACTGGTGCGACTGGGAGTCCGCACTCTGTTTCCCAGGGTTGAAGTCGGGTGCACCCGCGAGCACGGCATCGTCCCAGCGAATCAGCACGTCGGCGCTGTAGCCCGGCGAAACGTGATGGGTCTCGT
>JAYPUG010000282.1:0-3508 GCA_038133965.1 Rhodospirillaceae bacterium
CGATCGCGAGCTCCTTGTTGGGGCACGGGATCGCGTTGAACACGTCGATCTCGAGATCGGCGGAGGTGATGTTGTCGCCCTTGGCGATCGCCATCATGTAGGGCGTTTCATAGACCCGCTTGGCATAGGGCATCACGTCGTACTGCATCAGCAGCTCGACCGATTCGAGCGTGTTCACATGCTCGTGCAGCGGCGCCTCGCGCTCCTTGATGTCGTTGAAGATCGTGCAGACATGCGGGAACGGCCACGAACTGATCTCGTTGTCGGGATCGGTGGTCGACATGGCGATCATCTGGCTCGGCTCGCCGCGCTGGCGTGCCTCGCGATCCTCGAGGATAAGCTTCTGGATGGCGGCGAACTTCCGCTCGCCATGGCAGCGGCGCATGGTCGGGAACCCGTCGACCACGGGCACGACCGACATCGCGAACTTCACGCGGCTGTCGAGCGCGGCGACGCAGATCGCGTGGCCGCCGGAGTAGGAGATGCCCCACACGCCGATGCGGTTGGTGTCGATCCCGTCCAGCGTCTTCGCATAGGAGACCGCGTTGCGGTAATCCTCGATCTGGTCCCAGGGGTTGATGTGCTGGCGCGGCGCGCCGTCGCTGGCGCCGAACCGGCGATAGTCGAACACCAGGCAGGCGCAGCCGATCTCGACGAAATCGTCCGCATAGTACGGCATGACGATTTCCTTCACGTAGCACCAGCCGCCCGCCATGATCACCAGCGGCGGATTGGAAACGCCGTCCGGCAGGTAAAGCGTGCCGCGGATCGTGTCGCCGCAGCTGTTGAACTCGACATCGCGTGTTTGCATCTGTTCCTCCCGAAGGGTCTTTTCATGCATGTGAAGACAAGCACTTATTTGTGAATCAGCGTGTCCCCGCTGTCCGGTGCTGTCAACTGCGTGGGCTCCGCCGCCGAAGAGACGCAACAACACACACCGATGCCGGTTCCAGCAGCACCCCTCCTGAAAAGAAAATTTGTCTGGGCGCTACTGACTCAGGACCCGGCCATGACGAACCTGCCGGTACTGTCCTTGCAAGGATGCATGTAGGTAAATTCGTGCGGTTTCAGCTGGCCTGCCGTTGACGGGTCGAAATGCCGTATGGCGACCTGTCCCTTGGCGGCCGGCTTCGAACTATCCCGATAGTACGCATCGGGATTTACGGTTCGTCGATTTCCGCCCATATGCGTAAACTGATTGGGCTTCCGTTTGGCGCCCGAGAGCTCTCCAGAGTTACGCTAATCTGCGGCATCGAAGTCATCAGGCCGACTGTCGAATGCAAATGGGGAATACCTGATGGATTGCCTCGGCCCGTACCACCGACTGTACCCACCTGTGCCCCTCTCGGAAGCCTCACCCGTCCGTTCACATCATTGCCAAAAACTTCTTCCAATCGGGGGCTGAACTCCTTGAGGTGGCTATAGACCGGCACCAGATAGTTCCCGTCCGGGTCCCTGGCCGGGCTCCCATCTTCGTTGACGACAACCATCGCGACCTGGTTGCCCGAAATCAACGCGGGCCCCGCCGCTGAAACAACTACGTCGGACGGCGTGATAACAGGGTAACCGGGCAGGTTTTTCGCCGTGTCCCAACCATTATGTGAACTTCTGCGCGTACCGCCGGAGATGCCGGTGGAACTACCATAGTCAGAGTCCAATCCCGGACACGAGAGACCCGGCTGAAAAACCAGCGTGCGATCCGTCACACAGCCGCCCAGCACAACCGTCCCGATCATAATCATCGAGAATTTACAAAGCTTGCCGATCATCACGACCCCCCATCGATATCCCTAAACATAAAAAAAACGCCGCCATGAACAAAGGTCATGGTTGAACGACGGGCTTGACATGCCGACGTTCAGCCGCCGCCCTCGGCCGCCAGTTTCTCAGTGATGCGGTCGCGCAGCACGTTCTTGCGAATCTTGCCCGCCGCCGTGCGCGGGAACTCCTCGATGATTTCGAGCCGCTCGGGATATTTCTGCTTCGCCATCCCGGTCGCGCCGAGAAATTCGATCATGGCGTCGAAGTCGAGCGCCGCACCCGCTTCCAACACCACATAGGCGCAGCCCGTCTCGCCCATACGTTCGTGGGGCATGGCCACCACCGCCGCCTCGTGGATCGCCGGGTGCTCGTGCAGCGCGTCCTCGACCTCGCGCGGCGAGATGTTCTCGCCGCCGCGGATGATCAGGTCCTTCGCCCGACCGGTAATCACCATGGCGCCGTCGTCGTCGAGCAGCGCCAGGTCGCCGGTGTGGAAGAACCCGTCCGCCTCGAACGCCTCGGCGTTGTGTTCGTCGGCCGCATAGCCGAGGCACATCTCGGGGCCCCGCGTGAGGATTTCCCCCTCCTCGTTCGGGCCGAGCGTGCGTCCGTCGGCGGGATCGACGATCTTCACCTCGTGGCCGACGATGTGGCCCTCGGTGGCGGCACCCAGCCGCTCCTCGTCCCGGCTGGCGACCCCGAGCGTCACCGTCGGCGACTCGGTCGAGCCATAGACGCGCGAACACACGCAGCGCTCGAACGCCCGGTGGGCGTTGTAGATCACCTCCGGCGGCACCGGCGCCCCGCCCGACGGGAAATAGCGCAGGCTCGGCAGGGACCGGCCGGTCTTCGCGGCAACGTCGGTCAGTTCCTGCAGGAACACCGTCGCGGCGATGGTGAAGGTCACGCCGTGTTCGTCGATCAGGTCGGCGGCTTTCCCCGCGTTCCACGTCTCCATGAACACGCAGGGCGCGTTCAGGGTGAAGGGCATCTGGATGCCGTAGAGGTAGCCGGTGATATGCGAGACCGGTGACGGCATGAGGATCACGTCGCTGTCGTCGAGCGACAGGAACTTCGAGATGGCCTGGATCTCGGTGTCGATCGTGTTGTGGCTGTGCAGCACGCCCTTGGGCCGGCCCGTCGTGCCCGAGGTGTAGAGGATCAGCTTCACCGCGTTGGGATCGACTTCGGGCCGCGCGAACCCGTCCGCATCGCCCTCGGCCAGCAGGTCCTCGAAGGTCGTCGTGCCGTCCGCCGTGCCCCGCACCGTGACCACCAGGTCCAGGTCGGGCAGGTCGGCACGGTGGCGCGCCACCATCCCGGCATAGTCGAAGTTGCGGAACGACGTCGGGATGAAGAACGCCTTCGTGCCCGCATCGCGCAGGATGTAGGACACCTCGGCGTCCCGGTAGATCGGGATGATCGGGTTGCACACAAGCCCCAGCATCGCGCAGGCCAGGTCGATCACCACCGTCTCGGGCCAGTTCGGCAGCTCGAAGCTGACCACGTCGCCGGCCACCAGCCCGCGGGCCTGCAGCGCGCTCGCCAGCGCGCGCGCGTCGCGGTCGATCTCGGCCACGGTGACGCACCGCGGCCCCTCGATCAGCAGGATCTTGTCGGGATTCTTCGCCACCACCTCGGCGAGCTGGTCGGCCAGGGTCAGGTTGCGCCAGATGCCGCTGGCCGTGTTCTCGACGATCAGCGCATCGGTCAGCTCGTGCGCGGCGCCGGCGAAGCGGGACAGCAC
>JAYPUG010000283.1:0-2381 GCA_038133965.1 Rhodospirillaceae bacterium
CAGCAGGACATCGGCGGTGCGGTCGGCGTGTGTTGCCAGAAATCTTCGGAGGCCGAGGCGTTCGTGCGAGCGGGAATCACGGACGTCCTGGTGTCGAACGAGATTCGTGATCCCGTGAAGATCGACCGTCTCGCGCGATTGCCCCAGCGTGGCGCGCGCGTGATCGTCTGTGTTGACGATCTCGCCAACGTCGCGGAACTGTCGGACGCGGCCTGCCGCCATGGCACCCAACTCGAGGTTCTCGTCGAGATCGACTGCGGGCAGGGGCGCTGCGGTGTCGCGACAACCGGGGAGGCGGTGGAACTGGCCCGCGCGATCGATGCCGCCGCCGGGCTGATATTCGCCGGCATCCAGGCCTATCAGGGCTCGGCACAGCACCTGGAGAGCTACGCCGCGCGCGCGGAGAAGCTCGACAGCGCAATCGCCCAGGTGAGAGACGTTGTCGCGGGTCTGGAGGCGGCGGGACTGTCGCCCGAACTGGTAACGGGCGGCGGCACGGGCACCTACACCCTCGAAAGCAACTCGGGCGTCTACAACGAGCTTCAGTGCGGTTCCTACGCGTTCATGGATGCCGACTACGGCCGGGTCCTGGATGCCGACGGCGCGCGGCTCGACGACGGGGAATGGGAGTACGCCTTCTTCCTGCTCACGCAGGTGATGAGCCATGTGAAGGCCGATCGGGCGGTGGTCGATGCCGGGCTGAAGGTCCAGTCGGTTGATAGCGGCCTGCCGGTCGTGTTCGGCCGCGACGACGTCGAATACATCGCCTGCTCGGACGAACATGGCGTGGTGTCCGATCCAGGCAATGCGTTGAGGGTGGGCGACAAGCTGCGGCTGGTTCCCGGCCATTGCGACCCGACGGCGAACCTGCACGACTGGTATGTCGGGGTGCGGAACGGAAAGGTCGAGACCCTCTGGCCGGTGACCGCCCGCGGCAAGGCCTATTGAAACAGCGCGTGTTCCGGTGTCGGTGTCCTGACGGGTGACAGGTGCGGGAACGCCGGTGACCCGGGTGTCGCGCCCTAGGCGGCGTCGGCGTGGGCGAATGCCTTTGCCGCAAACGCCGGGTAGCGTTCGGCGATCTCTTCGGCGACCCGGCCGCGCAACAGCTCCAGCGTGGCCCGGTCGGGAACCGGTGTTTCGGGCACGGTATCGGGCACGTCGTAGTCGAAACCGGTGTTCTCGCGGACTTCTTCGGCATCGTGGCCGGGGTGGACCGAACGCAGGCGGAACCGGCGCGCCTCCTTGTCGAAGTCGAAGACGCAGCGGCCGGTGACCAGCGCGTGCGGGCGGCCCGTGCGGTAGGTGTCTTCGTCGCTGATGCCGGGGGCGCTGACGAAATCGACCTTCGGCACCATCACGCGTGCGGTGTGTTCCTCGCGGAACAGGATCACCCGCGGCACCAGGAAGTACAGGTAGGCGGAGCCGAACGAGCCGGGGAACCGCACCTTGGTGTCGGGATAGTCGCCGATGCCGACCAGGTTGATGTTCGCCTGGCCGTCGATCTGGCCGCCGCCAAGGAAGAAGGCGTCGATCCGGCCCTGGGCGGCGCAGTCGAAGAGCTCGCGCCCGCCGTCGGTGAAGGGGCTGTGGGCCTCGCTGCCCAGCATCGAGACGCGCAGGGCGCCGCCCGAACGCGCGCGCGCCAGCAGTGCGGCGGAACCGGGGATCGGCGACTGCGCGCCGACGGCCACATGCCCGAGCCCGTCGAGCATGTCCGCGACGGTCGCGATCAGAAGTTCTTCCGGCTTGTGCGCGGCGGTCATTCCGCCGCCTTCGGTCCGTACACGAACTCCTCGAGGTACGAGGCAAACCCCTCGTCGGTGCGCGCGCGTTCCAGGTAGTCGCGCAAATGCGCGTCGTCGGCGGCGTAGCGGCCGAACAGGCCGCCCGGCCACGCCCCTTCCGCGGCTTCGGCGAGTGCGCTGACGTAGAGGCCCGGGATCGTGCCCGGCGCCATCTTCGGATCGGCCAGCAGGTCGCCGTCGTGGATTTCCTCGACCGTGACGAAGGTCTGCTTCGAGGCGTGCGCCATCACCATCATCTCGCGCCGCACGCCGATCCAGACATTGCCGTTGCGGTCGGCGAGCGGTGCGTGGATCAGGGTCACGTCGGGCCGGATCGCCTTGACCAGAACGATGGGCCCGTCCTCCTCGCCGAACGGGTCCGCACCGGTCGTCCAGTCGTCGCGGTGCGTGAGCAGGTCGGAGCCGACGATACCGCGCACGGGCATGTAGGGGATGCCCTTCTCCGCGGCCTGCAGCCCGGCATGGATGGCGGGGCAGGTGCCGTCGATCATCTTCAGCGTGCCGGCCTTGATCGCCGCGGTGAAGCGCGGGGCCGGACCGTACTCCTCGAGCGTGACGGCGGCGGCTTCGAGC
>JAYPUG010000283.1:2391-3504 GCA_038133965.1 Rhodospirillaceae bacterium
GCATGTCGCCCTGGAACCCGACCGACGGTACGCCGACCAGGTGCAGGTCCTTCGCGCCGCGCGCGATCAGCGCGCGCACCGTCGCCATCGAGCAGCCCGAATAGTCGGGCGCCAGCGCCACCTTCGCGCCGTCGGGAATGCGTGCGGCAAGCTCTTCGGCGGTTGTGTAGAGATCGGCCAAGGCGTCCGGTCCCGGCTCGTTTCAGGGTCGGCTGGATGTTAGATTGATCGGCCCGAGGAATAAAGGAAGTGCCGCCGATGGATTTCGCCCTGCCCGAGGAATGCGTGGCGCTTGCCGACGCCGTTGAACGGTTCGCGGAGACCGAGATTCTGCCCGCGATCGGCGAGTTCGAGGACTCGGGCGCGTTTCCCCATGCCATCGTCGAGAAGATGGGCGCGGCCGGTTTCTTCGGCGCCGCGTTTCCCGAGAACCTCGGGGGGTCGGACGCCGGTTTCGGTGCGGTCGCGGCCATTTCCGAGACGATCTCGCGGATCGCGCCCGAGTTCGGCTACTGCATGAACATGCAAGGCATGACCTGCCCTTTCACCATCTACAACTGGGGCACGGACGTGCAGATCTCGCGCTTCGTGCCCGACCTGATTGCGGGACGCAGGATCGGCATGTTCGCGCTGACCGAGCCGGGCGGCGGATCGGACGCGGCCGGATCGATGAAGACGACGGCGGTGCGCGACGGCGATGTCTATCGCCTCAACGGCTCGAAACAGTGGATCACCTTCGCCAACGCCGCGGACGCCGGTGTCCTGTTTGCCAAGACCGATCCTGCGGCCGGGCACCGGGGCATCACGGCCTTCATCGTCGAGCCGAAGACACATGCGGGATTCACGGCAAACCCGATCCCCATGTCCGGCCTGTCGCGTGCGCTGTGCTCGAACGCGGTGTTCCTCGACGACTTCGCCGTCCCGGTCGGGAACCGGCTGGGCGAAGAAGGCGAGGGCTTCAAGATCGCCATGAACGCGCTCGAATACGGCCGGCTCACGGTCTCGGCGCGCGCCGTGGGCTTGGCGCAGGCCTGTCTCGACGAGGCGGTGAACTACGCCAACCAAAGGGTGATCCGCGGCAATCCCATTTCGCACTACCAGATGGTGCAGCAG
>JAYPUG010000284.1:0-3491 GCA_038133965.1 Rhodospirillaceae bacterium
GTCCTGGCGGCAGTCCAGGTTCGCCGAGCCGAGCGACGCCATGAGTTGCTTCAACGCCAGCATCGATTCCGCGTCGCACAGGTCGCCGGCGATCGCGGCCATCCTGTCGCCCGACAGGCCCTTCAGCTTCGCCGCGATCGCGGCGAAGGCCTCGTTCCAGCTAGCCTCGCGCAGCTTGCCGTCCTCGCGAACGTAGGGCCGGTCGAGGCGCTGGCGGCCCAGCGCATCGCAGGCATAGCGCGACTTGTCGCCCAGCCACTCCTCGGTCACGTCCACGTTGAGACGCGGCAGGATGCGCAAGACCTCGGTCTGGCGCGAATCCACCCGGATCGCCGCGCCGACCGCGTCGAGCACATCGACGGATTCGGTCTTGGTCAGCTCCCAGGGCCGCGACACGAAGGCGTAGGGCTTTGAGGTCAGCGCGCCCACCGGGCACAGGTCGATGACGTTGGCGCTCAGCTCTGAATCCAGCGACTTCTCGAGATAGGTCGTGATCTCCGCATGCTCGCCGCGGCCCAGCAGGCCCAGTTCGGGCACACCCGCAACCTCGGTCGCGAACCGCACGCAGCGCGTGCAGTGGATGCAACGGGTCATGATCGTCTTGATCAGCGGTCCCATATGCTTGTCCTTGACCGCGCGCTTGTGCTCGGCAAAGCGCGAGCCGTCGCGGCCATAGGCCATCGCCTGGTCCTGCAGGTCACATTCGCCGCCCTGGTCGCAGATCGGGCAGTCGAGCGGATGGTTGATCAGCAGGAATTCCATCACGCCGTTGCGCGCGTTGCGCACCATGTCGGAGTCCGTCTTGATTTCCATGCCGTCATTGACGGGCAACGCGCAGGATGCGGCCGGTTTGGGCGGTCCGGGAGAGACCTCGACGAGGCACATGCGGCAGTTGCCCGCGACGGACAGGCGCTCGTGATAACAGAAGCGCGGAATCTCCACGCCCGCCATCTCGCAGGCCTGAAGCACGGTGATCCCGTCGGGGACCTCGGTCTCGACGCCGTCGATGGTGACCTTCGCCATCGCTTCCGCTCCCCTACTCGGCCGCCTGAGCGGGCGCCGCGCCACCCTTCTTGCGGTCTAGGATTCGCTGTTCCAGTTCGGGCCGGAAGTGGCGGATCAGCCCCTGCACCGGCCAGACGCCCCCGTCGGCCAATGCACAGATCGTGTGACCCTCGATCTGCTTGGTGACCTCCCACAGCATGTCGATTTCCTCGATCTCGGCATCACCGGTCACGAGGCGCTGCATCACCCGATAGACCCAGCCCATGCCCTCACGGCACGGCGTGCACTGGCCGCAGCTTTCGTGGCGGTAGAAATGGCTGAGCCGCGCGATGGCCTCGACGATGTCGGCCGACTTGTCGATCACGATCACGGCGGCTGTGCCGAGCCCCGAGCTGTGCTCGCGCAGCGCATCGAAATCCATCAGCACGCCGTCGCAGATGTTCCTGGACAGGCACGGTGTCGAGGACCCGCCGGGGATCACCGCCTGCAGATTGTCCCAACCGCCACGCACGCCACCGGCATGCTTCTCGATAAGTTCCTTGAGCGGAATGCTCATCGACTCCTCGACATTGCACGGATTGTTCACATGCCCGGAAATTGAGAAGATCTTGGTGCCCGTGTTGTTCTCGCGACCGAAGCCGGAGAACCAGGACGAACCGCGCCGCAGGATCGTCGGTGCGACCGCGATTGTTTCGACATTGTTCACCGTCGTCGGGCAGCCATAGAGGCCACAGGCCGCGGGGAACGGCGGCTTGAGGCGCGGCTGGCCCTTCTTGCCCTCGAGGCTTTCGAGCAGCGCCGTCTCCTCGCCGCAGATATAGGCACCCGCACCACGGTGCAGATAGACGTCCATGTCCCAACCCGAACCACAGGCGTTCGGTCCGATCAGGCCGGCTTCGTAGGCCTCGTCGATCGCCTGCTGCAGGTGCGAGGCCTCGGAATAGAACTCACCGCGGACGTAGATGTAGGCCGCGTTCGCCCCCATTGCGAAGCCCGCGACCAGGCAACCCTCGACGAGGACATGCGGGTCATAGCGCAGGATTTCGCGATCCTTGCAGGTGCCCGGCTCGGACTCGTCTGCATTGACCACCAGATAGTGCGGACGGTCGTCGCGACGTTCGTCGGGCGGCATGAACGACCATTTCAGCCCCGTCGGGAAACCGGCGCCGCCGCGCCCGCGCAGTCCGGACGCCTTGATCTCCTCGACGATGGCCTCGCGGCCCATTTCGATCAGCGCCTTGGTGTTGTCCCAGATGCCGCGCCGGCGTGCGCCTTCGAGGCGCCAGTCGTCCTGGCCATAGAGGTTCCGGAAGATGCGGTCTTCGTCGCGCAGCATCACGCACCCTCCCCCGCCGGTGATCCGGTCAGGCTGGTCAGCCCGCCGACCGGCTCGGATCCCTTGCGTCCGTTCTGCGGCCCCGGTGCGGGCGTCTCGCCGCGCTTGAGCGCTTCGAGAACGCCCTTGAAGCTCTCGGCGGTCAGGTCCTCGTAATACTCGTCGTTGATCTGCACCATCGGTGCGTTGCAACACGCGCCCAGGCACTCGACCTCGACAACGGTGAACATGCCGTCCGCACTCGTCTCGCCCAGCCCGCAACCCGTCACGTCCTTCGCCACGGCGCGTAGATCGTCGGATCCGCGCAGCCAGCACGGCGTGGTGCGGCAAAGCTGAACGAAGTTCTTTCCCACCGGCTCCAGGTTGAACATCGAATAGAAGCTCGCGACCTCGAGCACCCGGATCTTCGGCATGTCGAGATAGTCCGCGACGTGCTCGATCGCCTCGGTCGGAAGCCAGCCGCCGGCCTGTCGCTGGGCCAGGTCGAGCAGCGGGATCACCGCACTCTGCTGCCGCCCGTCCGGGTAGCGCGCGACGATGGTCTCGGCCCGCTGCCGGTACACATCGTCGAATGCAAAACCGTCGCTCATCGGTCCACCTCCCCGAACACGACATCCAGGCTGCCAAGGATCGCCGGCACGTCGGCAAGCATGTGTCCTTCGGACAGCGGCCCCAGCGCCTGCATGAATGCAAACCCCGGCGCGCGAATCTTGCAGCGGTAGGGTTTGTTCGAACCGTCGGAGATCAGATACACGCCGAACTCGCCCTTCGGGGCCTCGACCGCTGCGTAGGTCTCGCCGGCGGGCACGTGATAGCCTTCGGTGTAGAGCTTGAAGTGATGGATCAACGCCTCCATCGAGTGCTTCATCTCTCCGCGGCGCGGCGGTGTCAGCTTGTGGTTCTCGGTGATCACCGGACCATCGGGCATCTCGTCGAGGCACTGCTTTATGATCCGCAGGCTCTGGCGCATTTCCTCCACCCGCACGAGATAGCGCGCGTAGCAGTCGCCCGTCTTGCCCACGGGCACGTCGAAATCCATGCGGTCATAGACGTCGTAGGGTTCGGCCTTGCGCAGGTCCCAGGCCACGCCGGATGCGCGCAAGGTGGAGCCGGTCATGCCCCAGTCGAGCGCCTCCTCGGCGCTGAAGAC
>JAYPUG010000285.1:0-3486 GCA_038133965.1 Rhodospirillaceae bacterium
ACCAGCGGGACGGCCATGTTCACGGCCGGCGCGGCGGCGCTTTCCATCACGTCGCGCATGGTCTCGATAAGGTCGTCCACCTCGCCCTCGGGCGCCTCGAACAGCAGTTCGTCGTGCACCTGCAGCAGCATCTTCGATGAGAGCTTGTTCTTTTCCAGCGCCGCGGGCACGCGGATCATCGCGCGCTTGATGATGTCGGCGGCCGCGCCTTGGATCGGCGCGTTGATCGCCTGGCGCTCGGCGAAGCCGCGCACGGCCTGGTTCTTGTCCTTGATGCCCGACAGGTGGATGCGCCGGCCGAAGATCGTCGCGACGAACCCCTGCTCGTGGGCCAGCGCCTTGGTCTCGTCCATGTAGCGCTTGATGGCGGGGTAGCGCTCGAAATAGGCCTTGATGTAGGCGCCCGCCTCGTCGCGGCCGATGCCCAGGTTGCGCGCCAGCCCGAAGGCCGAGATGCCGTAGATGATGCCGAAGTTGATGGCCTTGGCGTTGCGCCGGAGCATCGGGTCCATGCCCTCCATGGGCACGTCGAAGACCTGGCTCGCGGTCATGGCGTGGATGTCCTGCCCGTCCTGGAAGGCGGCGATCAGCGCCTCCTCGCCCGCCACATGGGCGACGACGCGCAGCTCGACCTGCGAATAGTCGAGCGAGACCAGCTTGCATCCCTTCTCGGGCACGAAGGCGGCGCGGATCTTGCGGCCCTCCTCGGTGCGCACGGGAATGTTCTGCAGGTTCGGGTCCGTCGAGGACAGCCGACCGGTCTGGGCGATGGCCATGCCGTAGGCGGTGTGGACGCGGCCCGTATCCGGGTTGATCTGTTCCACCAGCGCGTCGGCATAGGTCGATTTGAGCTTCTGCACCTGGCGCCAGTCGAGCACGGTGCGCGGCAGCGCATGGCCCTGGGCCGCCAGATCCTCGAGTACGTCGGCCGAGGTGGTGTAGGCGCCGGTCTTTCCCTTCTTGCCGCCCTCCAGCCCCAGCTTGTCGAACAGGATCTCGCCCAGCTGCTTGGGCGAGCCGACGTTGAAATCCTCGCCCGCGAGCTCATGGGCCTCCCCCTCCAGCTTCGCCATGCGCTTGGCGAAGTCCTTGGACAGGTCCGAGAGCACTTCGGCATCGGCCCTGATGCCCGCCCGCTCCATGGAAACGATGATCGGCACCAGCGGCCGCTCGATCGTCTCATAGACGGTCGCCATGCGCTCGCCCACGAGGCGGCGCTTGAACAGGCCGTACAGGCGCCCGGTCATGTCGGCGTCCTCGGCCGCATAGTCGCGCGCGGCATCGAGCGGCACTTCGGCGAAGGTGATCTGGTTCTTGCCCTTGCCGACCACGTCCTCGAAGTGGATCGTCTCGTGCTCCAGGTGGCGGAAGGACAGCTCGTCGAGCCCGTGCTTGTTGCGCCCGGCATCCAGCACGTAGGAGAGCAGCATCGTATCGTCGATGGCGGCGGGCGCGAGAGGTTTCGCTTTCGGAAGGTGCTTCTCCACCGCGCGGGCGAGCACCAGCAGGTCGTACTTGGCGTTGTGGGCGACCTTGAGGACCGAGGCATCCTCGATCAGCGCCTTCAGCGGACCCAGGGCCTTGGCGATCGGAATCTGCTTCAGCTTGCCGTTGGACTTGGCCTTGCCGTTGCTCCCGCTTTTGGCCTCGACCGGGTCGCCCAGCAGGTCGAGCTCCTCGCCCTGCGGCTCCACATGGCCGACGGGCACGTAGCAGGCCCGGCCCGGCGCGAAGGACAATGAAAACCCGACCAGTTCGGCCCGCATGGCGTTGAGCGAGGTCGTCTCGGTGTCGAAGGCGACGGTGCCTGCCTCGCGCGCAGCCTCGATCCAGGCCTTGAGCGTCGTCTCATCCTGCACCAGCTCGTATTCGGCGTCGGCCGGCGCCTCCACCTCGGCCGCGGCCATGGTGTCGGCCGCGTCGAGCAGCCCGTCGGCGACGAACCGGCTTTCCACCCGCTGGGTCAGGGTGCGGAACTCCATCGCCTTGAGGAAGTCGATCACGGTCGCCGGGTCGGGATCCTTGAGCGCGAAGTCGTCAATCCCGTGGGCGGTCTCCACATCGTCCTTGAGGCGCACCAGCTCGCGGCTGATCCGCGCCTGCTCGGCGAATTCGATCAGGTTCTCGCGCCGCTTGGGCTGCTTGATCTCCTCCGCGCGCGCCAGCAGCGTGTCGAGGTCGCCGTATTCGCCGATCAGCTGTGCCGCGGTCTTCACGCCGATGCCGGGCACACCGGGCACGTTGTCGGTGGAATCGCCGGCCAGCGACTGCACATCCACCACCTTGTCGGGCTGTACGCCGAACTTCTCGACCACCTGGTCGGGCCCGATGACCGTGTCCTTCATGGGATCGAGCATGATCACGCCGTCGCGCACCAGCTGCATCAGGTCCTTGTCGGACGACACCACCACGGTCTCGATGCCCTTGGCCTCGGCCTCGCGCGCATAGGTGGCGATCAAATCGTCGGCCTCGAAGCCCTCCATGACGATGGCGGGCAGGCCGAACGCCTCGGTCGCCTCGCGGACCAGCGCGAACTGGGGCCGTAGCTCCTCGGGCGGATCGTCGCGGTTGGCCTTGTATTCGGGATAGATGTCGTTGCGGAAGTTCTTGCGCGCGGCGTCGAAGATGACGGCCATGTAGTCGAACGCGCCGTCGTCATGGGCGCGGTCGATCAGCTTCAACAGCATGTTCACGTAGCCGTTGACGGCGTTCGTGTGGATGCCGTCGGAACGCTTGAACGCGTCCAGCGGGCTCGAATGGAACGCGCGGAAGATGAAGCCCGACCCGTCGATCAGGTAGAGCCTGGCGGGCACATCGCCCTTCGTCTTGGACTTTCCGGCCATCGCCAAGGTTTAGCGCAGAACGGTGCGCCGGGCGAGCCGGGGCGCAGGCGATGGCGGTGGATAGATGCAGGGGCGCCGGCAGGCGGCGCGGGCCGGCTAGAAGTCCTTGATGAACAGGACCATCTGGGCGCGGAAATCCTCGACCAGCGCGTGGGCGCCGCCGCCGTCGAAGACGTCGATGCCCAGCCAGGACTTCACGCCGAACGCGATCACCGCCAGCGGTATCGCAAGCGTGATGGCGAAGGCCGCGAACGCGACCGCGTTGCCCGAGGTGGCGAGCGGATGGATCTTGCGGTCGGCCGCGCGCCGCGCGCGTGAGCGGCGCTCCCGGCCGATCAGCAGGACCACGTAGCGGCGCAGGAACGGGATCGAGAAACGCAGATCCACCTGGTGCGCGCCGCGGTCGCGCGCCGCGAAGTTCATCTTGATCGCGCGCAGCTGCTCGTCGGTGAAGCTGTGCATCAGCGCAGGCGGCATGTCCCGGAAGAAGTCCTCCAGGAACGGGTCGTCGCCGGCGGGGTTGCCGCTGAACTGGTGCACCTTGCCCATAGCAGGCAAAACATCCCACGCGGTGGGTTAACAAACCGCCAATTTAACGTGGAAATCCAGATACTTTCGCGTCATCGCGCGGCGCGCGGGCCTA
>JAYPUG010000286.1:0-1365 GCA_038133965.1 Rhodospirillaceae bacterium
TCATGCCCCTGTCCTTCCTGTCGGGGACCTTCTACTCGATCGACCGGTTGCCGGGCGTCTGGCAGACGATTGCGCAGTTTAATCCCTTCTTCTTCGCCATCGACGGGTTGCGCTACGGGTTCATCGGCCACGCCGATGCGAACCTGTGGCTGGGCGCCGCCATCATTCTCGGCGTCGATGCGATCCTGTTCGTCGTCGTGCATCGCATGCTCGCGCGCGGCTACAAGCTCAAGTCCTGACCCATGGCATCGCCGCGACCCGCCCCACTGCTCGGGGGACATCCCGTCGCCCGGCAGTTCGGCGCGGTCAACATGCGCGGTCTTGCCGCGATGTACCGGCGCGAGGTCGTGCGCGGCCTCAAGATCTGGAGCATCACCCTAGCCGCCCCGGCGATGCGCGCGTTGCTGTTTGCCAGCGTGTTCGGGCTGGCCATCGACAGGCCGGATGCGGCGATGGGTGGGCTGCCGTTCCTCGAGTTCCTGATTCCCGGCCTCGTGGCTGTCGCGGCACTCGAGCGGTCTTTCGAATCCAGCGCATTCTCGATCGTCTATGACAAGACGGAAGGCATCTTCGGTGACATGGCGATGGTACCGCTGACGCCGGGCGAGATCGTGACCGCCTATGCCGCGTCCTCGGTGACCGGCAGCGTGATCGTGGCGGCTGTCGTCTGGCTCGTCCTTCTGCCGTTGGGCGGAACCCTGCCGCACGCGCCGTTCGCGCTTGTCTTCTTCATTGCGGCCGGTGGGCTGATGATCGGCCTGTTCAGCCAGATCGCGGGCCTGTGGGCCCGGAAGTGGGACTACATCGCCACGGTCCAGTCCTTCGTATTCCTGCCCTTCGTCTTCCTTTCGGGCGTGTTCTTCTCGATCGATGCGCTTCCCGATGACACGCAGACCCTGGCACGGTCGAACCCCGTCTTCTATGTCGTGGACGGGGTGCGCTGGTCCCTGGTTGGCCGTGCCGACGCAGACCCCGTCACCGGCGCGCTGGTCTGTCTGGGTGTCATTGCGGCGCTCTGGGTCGCCTGTCACCGGCTGTTTGCGGCTGGGTACCGCTTCAAGTACTGAAACCGAACCAGCGTTGACTTCCGCATTCCCTTTTTCGATAGTCACCGCCTTTTTCGCGGCCCGGGACCGGTTCCGACGCCGCCTGCGCGGGAGCTGAGAAATGACTGCGGTGATGCCGACATACGGGCGGGCGCAAATCGCGTTCGAGCGGGGTGAGGGGGCCTACCTAATTGCCACCGACGGTCGCCGCTATCTCGACTTTGCGGCGGGCATTGCCGTGAATTCGCTCGGCCACAGCCATCCGGCACTCGTCGCCGCGCTCAAGGAGCAGGCGGAACGGCTCTGGCACGTCTCGAAC
>JAYPUG010000286.1:1375-3465 GCA_038133965.1 Rhodospirillaceae bacterium
CGACATCCCCGCACAGGCGCGCATGGCAGAGCGGCTGTGTGCGCTCTCGTTCGCTGATGCGGTGTTCTTCTGCAACTCCGGCGCCGAAGCGATGGAGGGCGCGGTCAAGGCCGCGCGGCGCTACCAGGCGCAGAACGGACATCCCGAGAAGTGGCGGGCCATCACGCTCGACGGCTCGTTCCACGGCCGGACCATCGCCATGCTTTCGGCATCGAAGAACCCCAAGCATCTGGACGGGTTCGGCGAGCCCGCCGACGGTTTCGACATCGTGCCGGTCCACCACATGAACGCGCTGCGCGACGCGATTGGACCGGCCACGGCAGTGATCGTCGCCGAACCTGTGCAGGGCGAGGGCGGCGTGCGGCCGCTGGACGCGGCCTATCTGCGCGACCTGCGCGCCACGGCCGACGAGTTCGGCCTGGTGCTTGTGTTCGACGAGGTCCAGACGGGCTTCGGGCGCACCGGCACGCTGTTCACCCACGAGTGGTCGGGCGTCACGCCTGACGTGATGGCGTGCGCCAAAGGCATTGCGGGCGGTTTTCCGTGCGGGGCAGTCCTGGCCAACGAAGCGGTTGCCGCGACGATGACGGCCGGTTCCCACGGCAGCACCTTCGGCGGCAACCCTCTGGCCATGGCCGTGGCCAATGCGAACCTCGACGTGCTGACCGGTGCGGGCTTCCTTGATCACGTGATCGAAGCGGGAGACGCGCTGGCCGAGGGCGCGCGCGCGGTGGCATCGAAGCACCCGGACGTCCTGGGCGATGTGCGGGGCAAGGGCCTGATGCTCGGCATGGTCGTTGCCGCACCGCATACGAACATCCAGCTGTGGGACGCGGCGCGAAACGCGGGCCTGCTGACCGTGCCGGCGGGCGAGAACGTTCTGCGCATGCTGCCGCCCCTCACCATCGGAGAGACAGAGATCGCCGAGGCACTCGCGGCGCTCGACGCGGCCTGTGCGGCGCTGTCTGCCGGGGACAATGGCTGAGCTCAGACATTTCCTGGACCTCGACCGGACGGACCCGGAGACCTTGCGCCGGATCCTGGATGCCGGCGCGCGCATGAAGGCCGGCGGCGGCAACGAGGCGGCGCTGGCCGGGCGCACCCTGGCGATGGTGTTCGAGAAGCCGAGCACGCGCACGCGTGTCTCCTTCGACGTGGCGATGCAGTCGCTGGGTGGAAACGTGGTGACGCTGGAACCCGAGGGCTCGCAAATGGGACGGGGCGAGACGGTGGCCGACACCGCGCGAATCCTGTCCCAGTATGTCGATGTCATCATGTTCCGCACGTCGGCACCCGAGAATATCGAGGAGATGGCTGCTGCGGCGACCGTGCCCGTGATCAACGGTTTGTCCGACCGCTCGCATCCCTGCCAGATCATGGCCGACGTGATGACCTTCGAAGAGACGGTCGGGCCGATCGCCGGGCGCAAGGTTGCGTGGAGCGGCGACGGCAACAATGTCGCGACATCCTGGATTCATGCAGCTGTTCAGTTCGGGTTCGAATTTCGCGTTGCGGCGCCTTCTGAGTTGCATCCGCCCGCCGACGTGCTGTCCTGGGCCGCGGCGAAGGGCGGCGCGGTGAGCGTGACCACGGACCCGGCTGCCGCCGTGCGCGGTGCGGACTGCGTGGTCACCGATACCTGGGTGTCGATGGGCGACAGCGAGGGCGACCGGCGGCGCACGTTACTCGAACCCTACCGGGTCGATGCGGCGTTGATGGCGGAAGCGAACGCGGACGCGGTGTTCATGCACTGTTTGCCGGTCTATCGCGGCGACGAGGTCACCGCCGAGGTGGTGGACGGACCGCAATCCGTCGTGTGGACGGAGGGCGGCAACCGGCTGCACGCCCAGAAGGCCATTCTTTTGTGGTGCCTGCTCGGGAGCGAGGCGCTTGCCTGATTCGGGTCCCGGCGGCGGGGGCCGCCGCCCCCGCGACGACCTCGTCCAGCCTTTCCAGCTCGACTCCGCCGGTGGCGGGGAAGCCCGGCTGAGCGGGCGGCTTGCACGGCTCGGGTCCGTCGTCGATGACGTGCTGGGCCGCCATGACTATCCCGAGCCGGTCGCCGAGTTGCTGGGAGAGGCGCTTGCGCT
>JAYPUG010000287.1:0-952 GCA_038133965.1 Rhodospirillaceae bacterium
GGGCATGACCGTGCAGCAGGCAGAAGTCGACGTCGTCACCTTCGAGGTGCTCCGCCACCGGCTGTGGGAGCTGAACGACGAGATGGCACTGATGGTCGGCCGCATCTCGGGCGCGCCGTCGGTCTACGAATCCGGCGACTTCAACGTCGCCATCCTCACCCCGGACGGACAGGGCCTGTATGCCGGCGTGTTCGTGGTGCGCCAGGCGTCGGCGCTCGACATCGTCGTCCAGAAGGTGATCGAGGTGTTCGGCGACGACATCAACGACGGCGACGCCTTCATGACCAGCGATCCCTGGTTCGGCGCGCTGCACGCGATGGACGCGGCCGTGGTCATGCCGGTGTTCTACAAGGGCGAACGGGTGGCCTGGACCGGCGTCGTCGTCCACGAGCTCGACATGGGCGGCTCGCGGCCGGGCAGCTGGTGCGTCGGTGCGCGCGACGCCTATCAGGAGGTGCCGCTGACCCCGCCGGTCAAGATCGTCGAGGGCGGCCGGGTTCGCCACGACGTCGAGGTCACCTTCCTGCGCAACTCGCGCACGCCGGAGATGAACGCGCTCAACCTGCGCGCCAAGATCGCGGCCCAGAACATGACCGGCGAGCGGTTGCGCGAGATCATTGAGGAGTATGGCAAGGACACCTTCCTGGCCGTGCAACAGCAGATCCTCGACTATGTCGAGCGCTCGATCCGCGCGCGCATCGCACCGTTGCCCGACGGCACCTGGTACGCCAACGCCTTCCTCGACCATGATGGGCTGGCGAACCGCCTCTACCGGCTTCGCCTCGCGCTGACCAAGAAGGGCGACCATCTGACCTTCGACTTCACCGGCACCGACCCGCAGGCGCCCGGGACCGTGAACTGCACATGGTCGGGGCTGGTCGGCGGCATTCTGCAGGTCGCGTTCCCGCTGCTCTGCTACGACCTGCCCTGGTCGCACGGTGCGGTCATGCGC
>JAYPUG010000287.1:975-3460 GCA_038133965.1 Rhodospirillaceae bacterium
TGTTCCCCGCCGGCACCAGCATGGCCACGGTGAACGCCTGCCAGTGCACCGGCAACCTCGTCTGGGAGGCGATGGCCAAGATGTACGGCTGCGGCGATGCCGGCCTGCGCGAGGAGGTGATCGGCCTCGGGTACGGCGGTGTGAACATGTCGGTGATCGCGGGCGCACATGGCGATGGGCGGCCCTTCGTGAACATGTTCACGGATTCGGTCGGCGGCGGGGGCGCCCGCTCCTTCGCCGACGGCATCGACACCTGCGGCAACTACATCGCGCCGGCCTACGGCATCCCGAACGTCGAGCGGATCGAGAGCATGATCCCGATGCTCTACGTCTATCGCCGCGAACGCGAGGAGACGGCGGGAGCGGGCCAGTACCGCGGCGGGGTCGGGCTCGAATACATGCTCGTGCCGCACAACACCGACCGCGACATGGAAGCCGTGCTGTTCTCCACGGGCTGCGCGCACATGGAGACCAAGGGCGTTGCCGGCGGCGAGCCGGGCTCGATCCAGCGCAACATCGTACTCCACGGCGCCGGGGTTAAAGCCGCAATGGCGGAAGGCCGCATTCCCACGAGCCTGGAAGAGGCCGGAGCCGAGCGTGTCGATGTGACCGAGGCCAAGGACGTCCGCTGGCTCACCCCGGGGGATGCCTGGATGTGCCTGTGCACCGGCGGCGGCGGATACGGCGATCCCCTGCGCCGCGATCCCGGCCTGGTCGCGCGCGACGTGCGGCGCGGCCTGTGCACCACCGAAGAGGGCGCGCGCCTTTATGGCGTGATTGTCGGCGAAGACGGCAGTCCCGACACAGCGGCAACGGAGGCCCGGCGCAACGAGATGCGCACCGCCCGCCTCGCGAACGGCGCGATGCCGGCGAACGGCAGCCATCCCGCATTCGACGGCGACGAACGCCTGCGGGTGGGAGAAATCCTGGCGGTGCGCGAAGGTGCCGACGGGCCGGTGCTGGGTTGCCGCGAATGCGGCACGGGCTACGGCCCCGCCACCGACGACCCGCGCGCCTACGCCGTCATCGTCGAGCGCGAGATCGAGGAACTCACGCCCGTGAACGAATTCCGGGCCGAGAGCGACGTGATCCTGCGCGAATATGCGTGTCCCGGCTGCGGCACCCTGTTCGCGACCGACCTACAGTTGCGCGACGAGGACCCGCGCATGCCCGAGATGCACCTGAAGCTGTAGGCAGGCACGCCCGGCCGTTCTCCGAATCGGCCCTAGAGCGCGAAGACATCACGCGCGTTGCCGGCCCTGATCGCGGCGGCCTGATCGGCCGGCAGCCGATCGACGACGGCATACAGCGCGCCCACATCCGCCCCCATGGGCAGGTCCGTCCCGAACATCACCTTGCCCGGCCCCGAAACCTCGAGGCACAGGTCGAGCGCGCCCGGGTTGTAGAGCACCGAGTCGAACCAGATCGCCTCGAAGTAGTCGCTCGGCGGCCGGTCGATCTTTTTCTCCGCCAGCGTCTCGCGGGCGAAGAACATGTCGATCCGGCCGGCGACATAGGGCAGGTAGCCGCCGCCATGTGCGGCGATGATCTTGAGCCTGCCATAGCGGTCGAGGAAGCCATCGAGCACCAGCCGCGCGATGCACAGGGTGGTGTCGAACATGAAACCGACACCGGGCATCAGGATGCGCTCGCGGCCGAACTCGGCATCCTTCGCACCGAACGGTGCCGCCGGGTGCACGAACACCGGCAGGCCGAGCCGGTCGATCGCCTCCCAGACCGGGGCGAACAGCGGGTCGATCAGGTGCCGTCCCCCGATCGTCGCCGTCACCATCACCCCGACCGCGCCGTTCGCGACCGCGCGTTCGAGCTCGGCCACGGCACGTGCGGGATACTCCCATGGCAGCGAGGCAAGCCAGCGGATGCGGTCGGGATGGGCGGTCTGGCCGCCCGCCTGATCGTCGTTCACGCGCCGCGCCGCCTCTGCACTGATCTCTTCATTGCCCCAGAACACGTTCGGCGATGTCAGCGAGACGATGGCGAGGTCGATCCCGTGGCTGTCCATCTGGCGCAGCTTGGCGTCGTAGTCAAACGCCTCGGGCTGGAGCGCCGATGCCGGCACCCCCTTCTCCATCAGGTACTCCTTGCCATCTGCCATGCGCGCGGTGCCGTAGTTCGGCGCGCCGTGTTCGAGCAGCAGGTCGAGCCAGGGTTGGCCGAAGGCATGGGTGTGAATGTCGATGACGGTCGCCAGGGTGTCCTCCCGCCCGGGCTGCCCGGGCACCGACGAAAACGGGCGACACCGAGGCGCCGCCCGCTCCGAAACAGCATTCGGTGCCGCCTACTCCGCGGCTTGCGCCAGCAGCGCCTGCGGCCCGAACAGGAGGTCGCGCAGCCAGTTCGCCTGTGCGCTCGACACCTTCTCGAGGTGCTCGTTGTTCGAATACAGGCTCATGTGATCGACGCCCTCGACGATCGCGAGCTCCTTGTTGGGGCACGGGATCGCGTTGAACACGTCGATCTCGAG
>JAYPUG010000288.1:0-3454 GCA_038133965.1 Rhodospirillaceae bacterium
GCAGGAGGCCGTGATCTCGTTGAACATCAGCCCGTAGGGATTGAGCAGGAAGGTCTCCTCGCCCGGCACGCGCGCCGAAATGTGGGTGCGCGTCATGTCGGTCATCTCGTAGAGATCCGCGAGGCGATAGCACGCCGCGAGATCCACGCGGGTTTCCCACTCCTCGGGCGACACCTGATCCTGGACGCTCGGATAGAGATCGATGATTTCGGCATTTGCCATGGCTTGTCTCCCCTGATTGCGCGGAAGCTTGAACCGCCGCCGTGCGGGCGTCAATCGGGCCTATTCGCCCGCGGGCGCGGCGACCACGTTGTTGCGCTGGGCACCCAGCCCCTCGACCTCGGCCTCGACCACGTCGCCGGCCTTGAGATAAACCCCGCGTCCGTGCCCGACCCCTTCGGGCGTGCCCGTGGACAGCACGTCGCCCGGCTCGAGCGTGATCAGGTTCGAGCAATGCTCGATCTGTTCCTCGGGCGAGAACACCATCTCGCCCGTGATGCCGTCCTGCATGGGCTCGCCGTTCACCTTCAGCGTCAGGCGCAGCTCCATGTAGTTCGGAACGAACGCGCGCGGCACAAAGAAGGGCCCCATGGGTGCGAAGGTGTCGTGGCTCTTGCCCCCGAACCAGTCGGTGCGCAGCGTCGGCCAGTCCTCGCGCATGTTCCAGACGCGCTCGGAGATGTCGTTCGTGGTCATGAACCCGGCGACGTGCTCCATCGTCTTCTCGGCCGGCACGCGCTTGGCCGCCCGCCCGATCGCAAGGGCCAGTTCGACCTCCCAATCGACCTTCGGCTCGCCCGGCGGCATGACGATGTCGTCATAGGCGCCGTTGAGCGCGCTCGGCGCCTTGAGGAACGAGTAGGGCCGCACCCGCTTCTTGTCGCGGTCGAGCATGCTGTCGCGCTCGTCATCCGTCTTCGCCGTCCCGGCCGCGACCATCTCGCGGATGTGCCCGCCATAGTTGGCGGCGGCATACATCATCTTTCCCGGCCGGATGATCGGCGGCAGGTAGTGCAGCCCGTCCGTCGCGATGGCCGCATCCGGCGCATTGCCAGCCGCCGCAAACGCCGCCATGCCGCACAGCGCCTCGAAGCTGGGCTCCCAGTCGTCCAGCAGCAGCCGGATGGACCCGATCCCGTGGATCGCGCCGCCGCGCTGGCCCTGGCGCCAGCCCTTGTAGAGCGGCTCCAGCGCAAAGGCCGCATCGTCGATGAACATCGCCACGAACGGCGCGCCGCCGGTGCTGACGGTCGCCAGCTTGAAGGCCGTGTCGGTCATTGTGTTCCTCCCGTCACCAGTCGAAATCCGTTGCCCTGCGCGCCAGCCCGCCATGCAGGTCGAGACAGCGGTGCACCCAGCCATGCACCGGGTCGTCCGGTGCGAACAGGGCGAAATCGCTCATGTTCCGTGCGCCGACGATCGAGCCCATTACGACATAGTCGGCATAGGACGGCGTATCGCCGCACAGGAACGGCTGATCGGCCACGATGCGCCGCAGCGGCTCCAGCCGCGCCCGGTATTCGGGCAGACGGTCCTCGCGGCCCGCCTGCACCTCGGCAACCGGCTTGCCGAAGCGCTTGGGCCGGCTGTCGTCGAAGTACGCAACGTCGTCGGGATGAATGCGTTCGCGAATGTCGGCGAGGACCAGGGTCATCATCAGGGGGTGGATGCGGGATTCCGCCCAGCGCTGGATGAAGCGCGCATATTCGCGCCCCGCCGCGCCGCCGAACAACGACGTTGCATCCGGATACGTCTCCTCCAGATACTCCGCGATGGCCCAGCTGTCGCCGACCCACGTTCCGCCGTCCTCGATCACCGGAACGGTCGTGTACGAACCGTCGCCGATGCGCGGGATCGCCGTGAAGGGCGTCGCGACCGTCTCGAAGTCGAGCCCCTTGTGGGCAAGCGCGAAACCGGTCTTCCAGGCGTTCGAGCTGAACCGGCGGTCGTCCTGTCCGACGAGGTCGTAGAGCCGGATCGCCACCTGCAGTCCCCGCTACCAGTCCTGGTCCGCGTCCTGCCGCAACAGTCCGTCGTAAAGGTCGAGGCAGCGATGCATCCATGCGTGGACGGGGTCGCCCGGCTCCACCAGCGCGAAGGTGCTGACGCTGCGTGCCCAGATGAACTGGCCCATGGCGTGATAGTCGGCATAGACCGGGCCCTCGCCGCACAGGAAGGGCTGCTCGGCGACGACCCTGCGCAGCGGCTCCAGCCGGGCCTGCAGTTCCGGCAGACGGTCTTCGCGGCCCTCCGGCACCTGGTCGATCGGCTTGCCCAGCCGCTTCTTCCGGCTTTCCCAGAAGTACTCGCTGTCGGCGGGGTCGAGCTGCCGGTAGATGTCGTGAACGACCATGGTCATGATCAGCGGCTGGGTCCGCGTCTCGACCCAGCGCGCGATGAAACGTGCAAACTCGCGGCCCGCCGGCCCGCCGAACAGCGACGGCCGGTCGGCGTAGGCGTCCTCGAGATACTCCGCGATGACCCAGCTGTCGTGCACCCAGCGGCCGTCGTCCTCGATGACCGGGATCGTCGGGAACGACCCGTCGCCGATCGACGAGATATCGCAGAAGCGGGTCGGAACCGTCTCGAAGTCGAGCTCCTTGTGGGCGAGCGCATACTTGGTCTTGCAGCAGTTCGAGCTGAACCGCCGGTCGTCCTGCCCAACCAGATCGTAGAGCCGGATCGCCATGCGCCCTCCCCGGCGGAACGCCGCCTACGCGGTCACGGCCAGCGGTGCGAGCGCATCGATATCCGTCGTGACCTCGAGGATGACCGGCTTCGACTTCGCCGCCTCGAAGGCCTGCTGAATCGCGCCCGAAAGCTCGCCCGGCTGCTCGACGCGGATGCCGACCGCGCCCATCTCCTCGGCGATGCGCGAGAAGTTGACGTCGGTGAAGTGCCACAGGCGCAGGCCTTCCTCGGTCTGTTCGCCGCCATAGACCCTGTCGAAGCCGCGCTTGGACTGGTTGCCCGAAGCGTTGTTGTTGACCAGCGTGACGGTGTTGATGCCCCAGCGCGCCGCCGTCTCCACATCGCCGATGTGGTACCAGAAGCCCGCATCGCCGGTGAAACAGAAGACCGGCCGGTCGGGCACGCCGCACTTGGCGCCGAGCGCCGCCGAGAAAGCCCAGCCGAGATGGCCGGCCGAGCGCATGTAGCTCTGGTTGGGCGAGCGCAGGTCGAACATGCCGCCCATCCACATGCCGGTGTGGCCGGTGTCGGCGACGACGATGGCGTCGTCAGGCAGGTGATCGGACAGCTCCTTGCAGATGCGCTCGGGGCGCATCGGCACGGCGTCGGAGGTGAGCAGGTCGTTGTACTTCTCGCGCCACGACCGGTCGGCAGCGGCGGCCTGCTCGACCCATTTCTGCCGCTTGCTCGCCGATTGCGCGTTGGTCTGGGCCCGCATGCGCGAGACCGCGACCTTCACGTCGGCCTGGACCGCCGCCATCAG
>JAYPUG010000289.1:0-1076 GCA_038133965.1 Rhodospirillaceae bacterium
TGGGTCGCGGTGTGGCTGTCGCCGCACACGATCGTCGTGCCCGGCAGGGTGAAGCCCTGCTCCGGCCCGATGATGTGGACGATGCCCTGGCGGATGTCGTTCATGTCGAAGAGATCGATGCCGAACTCCTCGCAGTTGCGCGTGAGCGTCTCGACCTGAATACGCGACTCCTCATCGTCGATGCCGCCGCTGCGGTCCGTCGTCGGCACGTTGTGGTCGGCCACGGCCAGGGTGGCGTCCGGACGGCGCACCGCGCGGCCGTTCATGCGCAGTCCCTCGAAGGCCTGCTGGCTCGTGACCTCGTGCACCAGGTGGCGGTCGATGTAGATCAGGCAGGTGCCATCCTCTTGGACATCCACCAGGTGGGAATCCCAGATCTTGTCGAAAAGTGTCTTTGGCTGAGCCATCGTGTCCTCGATCCCTGAAAAGAAAACGCCCCGCGAACCTGCGGCTCCGGGGCGTTGCCTCGTGACATCGGCGCACCTGCCGGAGCGGAACGCCTATTCGTCCTTGGTTGCGGCCTCTTCGGTCGCGGTCTCTGCCGCTTCGACCGCTGCATTCTCGATCGGCGCGGCGAGATCGTCCTCGGGGCGCGCCGCCTGGCCCGTCTCGGGCACCACCACGCCACCCTTGCGGGTCATGCCGCGGCCGGTCGTGCGCTCGGAAATGCGCGCGCGCTTGCCGGTCCGGCCACGCAGGTAATAGAGCTTCGCGCGGCGGACCTTGCCGCGGCGCACAACCTCGATCGAATCCACCCGCGGGCTGTAGAGCGGGAAGACACGCTCGACGCCCTCGCCGAAGGAAATCTTGCGCACCGTGAAGGACGAGTTGATGCCGTCGTTCTTCACCGCAATGCACACGCCTTCATAGGCCTGGATACGCTCGCGCTCACCCTCGATGACGCGCACGTTCACGCGCACCGTGTCGCCGGGGCCGAAATCCGGAATGTCCCGGTCGGCCTGCAGCTTGGCCAGCTGATCGGCCTCGAACTTCTCAAGCGTGTTCATTGTTTGCGTCCTTCTTCGTCCTTTGCCGCGAAACGCTGCCAGAGGTCCGGCCGCCGCTCGCGGGTAACC
>JAYPUG010000289.1:1086-3451 GCA_038133965.1 Rhodospirillaceae bacterium
ACCTGTTCCGCCTGTTCCTGCCGCCACTGCCGGATCCGGCCGTGATGGCCCGACGTGAGGACGTCGGGAACCGGGCGTTCGTTGCCCTGCCGGTCGGTCCAGTCCGCCGGCCTGGTGTAATGCGGATACTCCAAAAGTCCGCGTTCGAAACTCTCTTCCGACAGCGATTCCGCCTCGCCGAGCACGCCGGGCAGAAGCCGGACCGAGGCGTCGAGCAAAACAAGCGCCGCCGGCTCACCGCCGGACAGCACATAGTCGCCGACACTGGTTTCCTCGGCCTTCCAGGCGTCCAGCACGCGCTGATCGACGCCTTCGTAGCGGCCACAAAGCAGTATCACGCCGGGGCCGTCCGCCAGTTCCCGGACACGCGCCTGATCCAGGGGACGACCGCGGGGCGTGAGATAGATGATCGGCCGCGGGGCGTCAACCGGATTGACCACCTCTGCAAGCGCGGAATCCACGATATCCGGGCGCATGACCATGCCGGGCCCGCCGCCGAAGGGATCGTCATCGACGCTTCCGTGCCGGTCGGTGGCATGGCTGCGGATGTCGTGGACGTCGAGCCGCCAGATTTCGCCCTCCAGCGCGCGGCCCGAAAGCGACTGTCCCAGCGGCCCCGGAAACATTTCCGGAAAGAGGGTCAGCACCGACGCGGCCCATGTTTCGCGCTCAGTCATCGGTTCCACCGTCACCCGTCCCATCGCCGCCCGCGCGCAGGAGTTGCTCTGCAACGACGGTTACCCGGCCGGCCGCCAGATCGACCATCGGCACCGCCGCCCGGGTGAACGGCACCGTCGCCAACGATCCGTCCGGCTCGGCGATCTCCAGCATGTCGCCGCCGCCGAAGTTGTGGACCGCGCGGACCTCGCCCACGAGCGCTCCCGCCTCGGTCACGACCGCAAGCCCCAGCAGGTCCGCGTGATAGAACTCGTCCTCGTCGGCTTCCGGCAGGCGCGCCCGGTCCACGAACAGCCGTTCGCCCTTGAGCGCCTCGGCCGCCGTCCGGTCGTCGATGCCCTCGATATGCACGAGTATCTGCCCCTTGCCGGTCCGGTTTCGCGCTTCGAGCGTGAAGCGCCGCGCGCCGTCCTCGCTCTCGACCGGCCCGTACGCCGCCACATCCTCGGGCGCGTCGGTAAACGGGCGCACGCGCACCAGCCCGTGCAGGCCGTGTGCGCCCGTGATCACGCCGACGCAGACGCGCGCCGGGACGCCGGGATTGCCCGACGTCAGGACTTCTCCTCTTCGCCGCCGTCAGCGGCATCTTCGGCCGGAGTTTCCTCGGATGCCTCTTCCGCGGGCGCCTCTTCCTCGGCCGGAGCTTCCTCGGGTGCAGCCTCTTCGGCGGTTGCCTCGTCCGCAGCAGCCTCCTCCGCGGGCGCTTCCTCGGCAGGGGCCTCCTCGGCCGCAGCCGCGGCTTCCGCCGCCTCTGCCGCAGCGGCAGCGGCCGCCTCGGCGCGTTCCTGCGCCTTCGCCTTCGGCATGTGCTGCTTGGACTGCTCGCGGCGTGCCGGAAGCTCGATCAGGTCCGCACCCGCCAGGAACTTCGCCACCCGCTCGGACGGCGTGGCGCCGACACCCAGCCAGTGCTTTGCACGATCGACATCGAACTGGATGCGGTTCGGGTCGTCCTTGCCGAGCATCGGGTTGTAGTGGCCGATCTTCTCGATGAAGCGGCCGTCACGCGCGCGGCGCGAGTCCGCGACAACGATGCGGTAGAACGGACGCTTCTTGGCCCCGCCACGGGCCAGTCGGATACGCAATGCCATTTCTCTTCTTCCTTCTGTAGAGCCAGGTTGTTGGGTTTGTTTTCGGTGATCAGTCGCGCGGCGCGTGGACCGCTTCGAGCTTGTGCCCGAAGGGATCCAGCACGAACGCGCCGTAATAGGTGTCGCGGTATTCGGGACGGATGCCCGGCGGGCCGTCGCCCGTCGCGCCCGCCGCGATCGCAGCCTCGTAGAAGGCATCGACCTGGGCCTGCGAGGCCGCCTGGAACGCGATGTGCCGCCCGTCGTCGGGAACGACGGTCAGCGGATCGCGCAGGTTGATCCAAAGGGCCGGGCCGCCGCCCTCGGGCCACCAGGACATGGTGCCCGGCTTCTCCATGAACCGGACATGGCCCAGCGCGCCAAGCACCGCATCGTAGAACGCGGCCGCACGGTCGAGGTCGGTTACGCCGATCGAGACGTGGTGAAACATGCGTTGTCTCCTAGCGCCCCATACCCGGCGGGAGCATGCCCGGCGGCATCCCGCCGCCCATGCCGGGCATTCCGCCGCCACCCATCGGCAGCTTGCCGCCCATCTTCTTCATCTTCTTCATCATCGTGTGCATCTGCTGATACTGCTTCAGCAGCTTGTTGATCTC
>JAYPUG010000290.1:0-3449 GCA_038133965.1 Rhodospirillaceae bacterium
ACCTATGTCAGTTCCGGTAAACACTAATCGGCTTCGCCCGAAAGCGGTGCGGGGGCCCCAAAATGCATTCTCGTTGTTGAGGGGAGTCACGCCCAGTTTAGGTGCGTGCAAGGCTCCTGTTCGAACCCTGTTTCCCAAGTGTTTCTAGCGTGTTTGGGGGCGTGTTTTGTGACCAGTCGTTTTTGCCGACCGGTCCCAGAAATCCAGGAAAAACTGACACGCGGAGCGCTGCCAGCCACCAGTCGACCCTGTTAAATCGACAATAACAGGCTTAGCAGGCTAGAATCTGAAAACCTGAGCCCAGAGACGGGTTCGCTCCTGCCTCGAAGCACCACCAAATTTCTTAGTATATCCGGGGACCGCCGGAGATATCGTCTGAACCCCCGGTTTTCGGGGGGTTTTGTCGTTTTGAAGGACGATCCGTTTTTTTCTTCGCTAATTCCCCATCTTTGCGATCCGAACGACCGCTTCGGGCGTATAGAGTATTCTTTGACAAATGGATTGAGCCTATGCGCCTTGGCTATTTTACAATGCCGGTACACCCCCTTGACAGGGACTATCCCACCACGTTGCAGGAAGACCGGGAGACCATCATCCTTTGCGACAAGCTGGGTTTCTACGATGCGTTCGTGGGTGAGCATCTGACGGATAGCGCGGAGAACATCACGAACTCGATGATGTTTCAGGCGACACTCATTCACGCGACTGAAAACATCAAGCTGGCGACCGGAACGACAAACCTCTCCCACATGCACCCGGTGCTCGTGGCAACGCATGCGGCCATGTTCGACAACCTGGCACAGGGTCGCTTCATTCTCGGGGTCAGCCCTGGCGCGTTGCGTTCGGATGCCGAGGCTCTCGGTATCCTGGACGAGGACCGGAACCAGATTTTTGCCGAAGCGATCGACGTTATCCTAGCGGTTTGGGCAGGCGAGACGCCTTATGACATCGATTTCGAAAACAACCGTTTCAAGGTGACGACTGCCGAGACTCGTTACCTCGATGTTGGCTACGGAATCATGCCGAAGACATTCCAGCAGCCGCGCCCGGAGATCGTCGGCACGGTCGTTGCTCCGTTCTCAAAGGGCGTGATTTCCATGGGTGAGCGTGATTTTCACCCGCTCTCGGCCAATTTTCTTCTCCCGAAATGGGCGGCAACTCACTGGGGCAACTACGCAGAGGGCAAGGCCAATGTCGGAGAGCATGCGAACCCTGCGGACTGGCGGATCGCACGGACCATCTTCGTGGCCGACGATGACGCCACGGCGAAGACCTACGGCAAGGACGATGCGAATAGCCCATACCGCTTCTACTACAGCCAGATTTTGAAGAAGCTTGTTCGCGGCAACAGGCAGGCCGTTTTCAAGCACGACCGTAACGAGGCAGACGATGCGATAACCCTCGACCGGGTTCTCGACGATCTGGTGATCTGCGGCACTGTGAACGACGTTGTTGACCAGATCCTTGCCTTTCGGGAGGTGACGGGCGATTTCGGCGAGCTCGTTTATGCCGGCATGGACTGGGTGGACGAAGGCCTGACCAAACGGTCATTGCAACTGATGGCTGAGGAGGTCATGCCGAGGGTGAATGCTGCAATCGGTGCGGCAGAACCCGCGGCGGCGGCACAATAGCCACAGCGGAAGGTAAGCTTGTTTATTGCCGCCGACGCCCGATCAGTTCCAGCTGCGGCCGCCTGGCTGGGCGCCCTTGGTGCGGTCCCGTTCCTGGCCTGCGCCGGGGTCATACTCTTCGGGCCGGCTGAAATAGCAGGAACGGCCTCGGACGTGGTCACGGCCTATGGCGCGATCATTCTGTCCTTTCTCGGCGGGATTCAATGGGGATTTGCGACGAGGAATGTGCCCGTCGGAAACGAACACATCGCCCTCCTGCGCAGGCTTTCGATGAGTGTGCTGCCGTCTCTGATGGCCTGGGCGGCCCTTCTGGTGCCCCGGGAAACGGGGTTGCTCGTTCTTGCCGGCGCCTTTCTGCTTGTCTTCGCGTCCGACATCCGAGCAGCGCGGATGAACGCGGCGCCCGGTTGGTACCCATCGCTGCGAATGCCCCTGACGTTTCTCGTGGTTGCCTCAATCCTTGGCGCCAGCCTCGGGTGAACCCGCCGCGCCGGACCGGGGAGGGCATCCATATGGGACATAAACGCGATCGGCGAACCAAAACCTGTCCGACCTGCCATCGCCCGTTTTCATGGCGTAGACGGTGGATTGGATGCTGGGATGCCGTGAAGTTCTGTTCGGAACGATGCCGCAAAAACCGAAACCGGAACCAGAGGAAGGATACAGCTCATGAAATACGCGGAGCGCATTGAGCCCGGCCCGGGCCAGGAATCGGTCTGGGACTATCCTCGGCCACCACGTCTCGAAAGCGTCAGGGATCGCCTTCGCGTGGAGTTCGCGGGCGAGACAATCGCCTCTACCGAACATGGTTCCAGGGTTCTCGAGACCAGCCATCCTCCCGTTTATTATATCCCGGCGCGCGACATACGCCGCGAGTTCCTCGTGCGTGCGCCGGGGCAATCCTTTTGCGAGTTCAAGGGAGTCGCGCACTACTGGTCTCTCGAGGTGAACGGAAGAACGTCTCCAAAAGCGGCATGGAGTTATCCGGCACCGACCGAATCCTTCGCACCGATCGCAGATTGTTTGGCCTTCTATGCCTCGTGCGTTGATTCGTGCTGGGTCGGCGAAGAGCGTGTCCTGCCGCAGGAAGGGGATTTCTACGGCGGCTGGATCACGCCCCGGATTGTCGGCCCCTTCAAGGGCGGGGCAGGAACGCGCGGTTGGTAGGTTTTCTCGCAGCGTGGGTTAAAGCGTGTATGCCGGTTCCACGACCATACATCGTTCAAAAACAGTTAAAATCCCTTCGAATGAACGAACCAGTTCGACGGGTCATGTTCTTCCTCACAAGTATCGAAAGACATGGTTCCGCTGCCTGCGTATCGCACGCGCGGTCAGAACAACGCGGCCTTCCACTGCTCGGTGTCCACGAACCAGCGTTCCTCGTAGACCTTGTCGCCCTTGAAACGAAAAAGTATGGCGAGCTGGCTGCCGCCGGCCGTAAAAGGTCGAATTCTTGTAGTAGTCCGGCGACATCTCCTCGACGGTGCGACGGAATTCGTCGGTGGCAACGATGCCCTTGGTCTGCAGCAAGTTAAAGGTGGCGATCATCTGCTTTTGCCAGAACAGCATGTCGTGATCGTCACGCGGCACCGGACCCGCCGCCTCGCCGCCGATATCGGTGATCAGCTTTTCTGCCATGATCGAATCTCCTCCCCTGCAATCCGCCGGGCATCCGCAATGGTGAGCGAAGCCGAAAACGAGCGCAAGCACCGTGGCGGGATGCGCCGTTGCCAGAGGCGGGCGTGGCCGTTAGCTTCCGGTTCACATCGTCAGAATGACCTGCCCCCGGAAAACCGGTCCAGGCTGATTGAGAGAGTC
>JAYPUG010000291.1:0-2729 GCA_038133965.1 Rhodospirillaceae bacterium
ACACCATCGAGGAGCGCTGGGGCAAGGACACGCGCGACGCGATGGCCGGCATCGGCGTGAAGTTCGGGGAGTAGGCGGGCAACCTGCCACACAGCGTCATGCGCGGACTTGATCCGCGCATCTCAGGCACCTGGGCAATAGATGCCCGGGTCTGGCCCGGGCATGACGAACAGAAAGAACTTTTCCCCATGCCCACCGACCTGATCCCGCCCGACCTGTTCGACAAGGCCCTGCTGACCGCCGTCTTCGTGGTGTTTGCCGGCGGGCTGATCCGCGGCTTTTCGGGCTTCGGCTCGGCGCTCATCCACGCACCGATGCTGAGCTGGATCTGGGGCCCGCAGGTGGGCGTGCCCGTGACCGCGCTGGTCGAGGTGGGGCCGGTCCTGCTGCTCGCGCCCACGGCGTTCCGCGAATCCCACGCCCGGACCGTCTGGGCACTGGGCCTGCCCGCCGTTGTCCTGATGCCGCTGGGCGCGCTGATCCTCGTCTCCGTCCCGCCCGACGACATGCGCCGCGCCATCGCGGTGATCGTGCTGGTGCTCGTCGCCATCCTGTGGACGGGCTGGCGCTACAGGGGACCGCGCGGCACCGGCCCCGCCATCGGCATCGGCATGCTGGGCGGGACGCTGGCGGGCGCGGCAGGCGTCGCCGGTCCGCCAGCGATCCTCTACATGATGGCGAGCGGCGACCCGCCCGCGCTGATCCGCGCCAACCTGATTGGCTATTTCGCGATCATCCTGTTCGGCCTCGTCGCGACATTCACCTATGAGGGGCTAATCGACGTCGCGATCGTGTGGAAGGTCGCGGTGCTGACCGCGCCCTTCGTCATCGGCACCTGGATCGGCACGAAGCTGTTCCCGCTGGCGAGCGAGCGCACCTTCCGCAACATCGCGCTGGTGATGCTGGCCACCTCGTCCGGCTGGGCGCTACTGGCTTAGCGCGAGAACGAGCGAAGTCACCGGGTGAGTCCAGGGTAGAGATCGTCCCAATCCGGATTCGTCTCCTCGATCAGGCGCACCTTCCAGTCCCGTTTCCAGCGTTTGAGCCGTTTCTCACGCTCGATTGCGAGCGGGACGGTCTCGTGCGTCTCGAAGAAGGCCAATCGGTGCAAGCCGTGGCGTTTCGTGAAGCCATCAACCGCACCGGTTCGGTGTTCGTGAACCCGGCGCACGATGTCGTTGGTCACACCGACATAGAGCGTTCCGTGACGGCGGTTCGAGAGCATGTAGACGTAGCCGGGCATTGGTACCCGGTATGCTAGCAACCACAACGCCCGTCGTCCCTGCGTAGGCAGGGACCCATTGCCTCATAAGGTTGCCCGGGCTGGCATCGGCGTTAATGGACCCCTGCCTGCGCAGGGGTGACGAACGAGGTTGCCCCTACCTGCCGTTCGCGGCCATCACGTCCTGCATGGACTGGCCGGCATCGGCGCAGGCCTGCTGGTGGGCCTTGTGGATCTCGATCACCTCGGCCGGTGCGCCCGTCTCCCGCGCGAAATGCTCGCGCGCCAAAAGCTTCTCGTACCAGGCGAAGAGCTTCGGGAATCGCTCGGTCGGGAAGCCCAGCCGCGTGACGCGGAACACGGTGATCCACCAGGCGATGTCCAGCGCCGAGAAGCCACTGGGCAGCAGCCACTCGTGCTTCTCCAGCCGCGCTTCCAGCCCCGCGAACGCCTCGGTGAACGCGTCCGTCGCCTCGACGATCTGTTCGTCGGTGATGCCGCCGTTGGCGTTCATGTTGCGCCAGAAGGCAATCTCGATCGCCTTGCGCCCGTCCACCGCGCCGCCCACCGTCTCGGCCCCTTCGGCCTCATAGACGTCCAGCTTCTCGTCGGACTTCTTCATCATCTCGACGGGCAGGAAGTAGCGGAAGGTCAGCGCGCGCACGCACAGGTGCAGATCGTCCTCGTACTTCATCGAGGCGAGCATGTCGGCCCGCTCGTCCGGGTCCGACGGGAACAGCTTCGGCCCGTCGAACGCATCATCGACATACTCGATGATGTCGTTGCTCTCGATATGGACGTCGCCGTCATGGACGATGACGGGCACCAGCCCGCGCGGATTGATGCCCATGAACCACTCGGAGAAGTTCTCCTCCGCGCCGATATCGACGAAGTGGGATTCCCACGCGACGCCCTTCTCGGCCAGGAAGATGCGCGTCTTCTGGGAACAGGACGAGCCGCCGAAATGCATCAGGTGCAGACCCTTCCAGTCGAGCACCTCTTTCGTGCGGATGTCCTCGGGCGCGAGCTTGACCATGGTTTCCTCCCCCTCGTGTGCGGTCCTGTGTTCGTTGACGGGGAATATAGGGCTGGGTGCGTGAGGATCAAAGCAGCCCCCGTCCAAGCCTCACGCTCCCTCATCACTCCCAGGCGCTCTCGTCCTGCCCGCGCCCTCCATTCGTCACCCCCGCGCGCTTTCGTCATGCCCGCGCCCTCCATTCGTCACCCCCGCGAAGGCGGGGGTCCATAGACACCGAACCTGCCCGGGAAAACATCGGCGACAATGGATGCCCGCCTGCGCGGGCATGACGATTGAGGAAGAACGGCATTCGGTGCCAACATTCCCTCCAACGAAAACGGGAGGAAAGACATGGCCGAACTGCAGACCACGCCCTATGCCAGCCTGATCCACAACCTCGACCGGATCCCCGCCCACGACACGCGGGTCGGCCAGATCAAGGTGCTGGGCGGCAAGCAGGTGATGGGCTTCTGGGTGAAGACCTTCGCC
>JAYPUG010000291.1:2739-3424 GCA_038133965.1 Rhodospirillaceae bacterium
GCTGATGCGCGGCCGCTTCGACTACAAGTTCGGCACCGGCGAGGAGGCGACGTGCACCGACGGCGACATCGTGCTGATCCCCGGCGGGATCGAGCACGAGGTCTGGTACCGCGAGGAATGCGAGATCGTCGAGTTCTTCTCGCCGCCGCGCCTCGACATGTTTCCCGGGCTGGCGAACCATCCGTATGGGCTTGAGGACTAGTACAATTCGTCACCCACGCCCCCTCGTCACCCCTGCGCAGGCAGGGGTCCATAATCACCGAACCCGCCCGGGCCCGCATTGGCGTTAATGGATGCCCGCCTGCGCGGGCATGACGAAAGAGAAGAAGGAACCGCCCCATGATCCCCCTGCCCTCGAAGATCGTCGATATCACCATGCCGCTGGACGACGTGATCCCCGTGGACCCGCCGCACATGCGGCCCAAGGTCTCGATGATGGGACACGCCGACGGGCTGGACATCTGGCGCAAGCGCTTCCCCGGCCTCGACACCGACGATCTGCCCGGCGGGCTCGCCTCGTCCTACGAGACGATCACGCTCGCCACCCACAACGGCACCCATGTGGACGCGCCGCTGCACTATCACCCGGTGGACAGGAACGGCGACCCGATGCCCGCGATCGACGAGATGCCGCTCGACTGGTTCATGCGGCCGGGCGTGAAGTTCGACTTCCGGCATTTCGACG
>JAYPUG010000292.1:0-2226 GCA_038133965.1 Rhodospirillaceae bacterium
CGCGCGGGTCCGCCACGCAGGCCCCGCCACGACGCAACCCCCAGCCGGGAAGAGAAAGAATGGAAAAGTTCGGTGTCGGACAGGGTGTCCTGCGCGAAGAGGACCCGCGCCTTCTGAAGGGCCGCGGCCTCTATGCGAACGATGTGAGCCTTCCCGGTCAGGCCTATGCCTATGTCCTGCGTTCGCCGCACGCACATGCCGAGATCCGGTCGATCGACACGACCGCGGCAAAGCAGGCGCCGGGGGTGGTCGCCGTGTTCACGGGCGACGATGTGGCGGCGGACAATCTGGGTTTCCCGGGCATGCCGGCCAAGTGGAAGCGCCCCGACGGTGAAGACATGAAGTACCGTCCGCAGCCCCCGCTCGCGCTGGGCAGGGTGCGCTATGTCGGCGATCCGGTCGCACTGGTCGTCGCCGAGTCCCTGAACGACGCCAAGGACGCCGCCGAACTGATCGATGTGGACTACGAGGCCCTGCCCTCGGTCACCAGCACGGCACAGGCGGCCGAGGACGGCTCTCCCCGCGTGTGGGACGACTACCCCGACAACATCTCGGGCATGTTCCAGAAGGGGGACGCCGCCGCCGTCGAGGCCGCCTTCGCAAGCGCGGCCCGCATCGTCAAGCGGCGCTTCGTGATCAGCCGGGTGTTCGCGCAGTACATGGAAACGCGAAGCGCCATCGGCTCCTATGACGAGCACGAGGACAGGCTGACATTGCATGCCGACGTCCAGTACCCGCACCGGGTGCGCCAGTTGCTCGCCGAGAAGATCTTCAGGATTCCCGAGGAGAGCATGCGCGTCGTCGCGCGCGATGTCGGCGGCGGGTTCGGCACCAAGGGCTGGCAGTATCCCGAGCACCGGCTCACCGTGTGGGCCGCACGCAAGATCGGCCGGCCGGTCAAGTGGAACTGCGAGCGCAGCGAGGCCGTGATGGCCGACGAGCACGGCCGCGACAACGTGACCGAAGCCGAGCTCGCCTTCGACGCCGACAACAAGGTCATCGGCCTGCGCGTCAAGACGTATGCAAACATCGGCGCCTACCTGTCGGCGATCCGCAACCTGCTGTCCGTGTTCGCCAACGTCGGCACCCTGATCGGCGTGTACGACATCCCCGTCGCGCATGTGACCGTGGTGACGGTCCATTCGAACACCAACCAGACGGCGCCCTACCGCGGTGCCGGGCGACCCGAGGCGACCTATGTGATCGAGCGGATGTTCGACGAATCCGCGCGTGAACTCGGCGTCGATCCCGCCGAACTGCGTGCGAAGAACTTCATCGCGTCCGATGCGATGCCGGTCACGACCGCGCTTGGCCTTTCCTACGATTGCGGCGCTTTCTCGGAGAACCAGGCCCGTGCTCTGGAGATGGCCGATTATGCCGGTTTCACCGCCCGGCGCGAGGAGGCGAAGTCGCGCGGCAAGCTGCGCGGCATCGGCATCTCCAATCCCATCGAGCGGGCCGGCTCGCCCTCGCCCGACTTCGCGGAGGTGCGCTTCAACACGGACGGCTCGGCCACGGTCCTGATGGGCACCAAGAGCCAGGGTCAGGGCCACGAGACGATGTACAAGCAGATCCTCGGCGAGCGGCTCGGCCTCTCACCCAACGAGGTACGCGTGGTCGATGGGGACACCGACCGCGTCGCCTTCGGCATCGGCACGATGGGCTCGCGCTCGACCGTGATCGGCGGCTCGGCGCTCTACAACGCCGCCGGAAAGATCATCGACAAGGCCACGAAGATTGCCGCACACCTGCTAGAGGCCAGCGAGGCCGATCTCGTGTTCGAGGGCGGCACCTTCACGGTCACGGGTACCGACCGGGAAATCTCGCTCCGCGACGTGGCCAAGGCCGCGTTCCTTCCGGCGAAGCTTCCGAAAGGGGTGGAGCCGGGCCTGTACGAGACGGCCACCTTCTCGCCCGAGGACGACACCTATCCCAATGGCAGCCATATCAGCGAGGTCGAGATCGATCCCGATACAGGCGTCGTCGAACTGGTCGGCTACTGGGTGGTGGACGATGTCGGCGTGATGGTGAACCCGACCATCGTCAAGGGACAGATCCATGGCGGCATCGCCCAGGGTCTTGGCCAGGTGCTGATGGAGCAGGTTGCCTACGATCCGGAATCGGGCCAGTTGCTCAGCGCGTCTTTCATGGATTACGCGATGCCCCGCGCGGACAATTTCTGCGACCTCCAGATCGAGGCCAATGGCGTACCGACCCAGCGCAACC
>JAYPUG010000292.1:2239-3404 GCA_038133965.1 Rhodospirillaceae bacterium
GGTGCGAAGGGCGCGGGCGAGGCCGGCACCGTCGGCTCGCTGCCTTCCGTGACCAACGCGATCATGAACGCACTGGCCGAAGTCGGCGTCACCGATCTCGACCTTCCCGCCAGCCCGGACCGCGTCTGGCGCGCGATACGTGCCGCCCAGGAGGCCTGAGGACCGGCATGGCGACCTATGAGGGACGCTGTCACTGCGGCAGCCTGACGGTCGCCTACGAGACCGACCTCGACCCCGCGGCACAGGCACCCCGGTCCTGTGCCTGCCGGTTCTGCCGGATGCACGCCACGGCCGCCCTGTCCGACCCCGCGGGCCACATCGCGTTCTCGGCGAAGGATCCGGAGGCGTTGAGCCGCTACACCTTCGGGCTCGGCATCACGGACTTCCTCGTCTGCCGGACTTGCGGTGTCTATATGGGCGCGTTCATGCCCGACGGGGACGGCGCCTACGCCAACGTGATGGCGAGTGTCCTGAACGACCGCGACCGGTTCTCCGCCGCGCCCGTTGCGGTCGTTCGCACCGAAGAGGACGAGGCTGGCAAACGCGCACGGCGGCGGCAGAACTGGTCGCCCGCGACGCTGCGGATCGGGAACGAAGCCGGCTAGCTCCGCCCTGCCGCGGCGAGCGTGCGCCGCGCGGCGATCACCACCGGTTCGTCGATCATCTCGCCATCGACCGACACGACCCCGCCGCCGGCCGCATCGGCGGCCGCGACGATTTTTTCGGCACGCGCCACGGCCTCGTCGCTCGGCGCAAACACGCCGTTGATAACGGGCACCTGGTTCGGATGAATTGCCAGCTTGCCGTCGAACCCCATGGCCTGCGCCAAACCGGTTTCGGCACGCAGTCCCTCATCATCGCGGAAGTCGATCCAGACCGTATCGATTGCCGCAATCCGGGCCTGCCCGGCCGCCGCCGCGATCCGCCCGCGCGCGTAGGACAATGTCGCCGCGCTCATGTCACTGCCGATCTCGGCCGAATAGTCGGCGGAACCGAAGCCGATGGCCTCGACGCGCGGGCCCGCACCGGCAATCTCCGGCGCCTGTTCGAGTCCCTGCGCACTCTCGATGACCGGCACGAGCCCCGTCTGACGGCCGACCGACGTGAAGAGCCCGTCGAGCCAGTGAAGCTCGGCCGCACCCTCGGCTTTCGGGACGAGCAGCGC
>JAYPUG010000293.1:0-3388 GCA_038133965.1 Rhodospirillaceae bacterium
CGCATGACCATGCACAGACTCTTGCAGCAGCCCGGCATGCCGCGCAATCGAACAGGCCGTGATCGCGCCGTCCGGCTTGCAAATCCGCCTCACCGGGCTTAAGTCAACGCCCGCAACCGGCACGTGCACGCCGGGGAAGCGAGGACAGAACAATGGGTTACAAGGTTGCGGTGGTCGGCGCCACGGGGGCTGTCGGCCGCGAGATGCTGCAGACGCTGGCGGAGCGCAAGTTTCCGGCGGACGAGGTGGTGGCGCTGGCGAGCGAGCGCTCGGTCGGGCGCGAGGTCTCGTTCGGCGAGGCCGCGGTCCTGAAGGTGCAGTCCCTGGCGGACTACGACTTCACCGGCACCGACATCGCCCTGTCGTCGGCGGGCGGGAAGGTCTCGGCGGAGTTCGCGCCGCGGGCCGCGGCCGCGGGCTGCATCGTCATCGACAACACGTCCCATTTCCGCATGGACCCCGACGTGCCGCTGATCGTGCCCGAGGTCAATCCGCAGGATGCGGCGGGCTATACGAAGCGCAACATCATCGCCAACCCGAACTGCTCGACGATCCAGATGCTCGTCGCACTCAAGCCGCTACACGACGCGTTCGGCATCAAGCGGGTAGTGGTCGCGACCTACCAGTCGGCGGCGGGCGCCGGCAAGGAAGGCATGGACGAGCTGTTCAACCAGACCCGCGCGGTCTACGTGAACGACCCGATCGAGCCCAAGACCTTCACCAAGCAGATCGCGTTCAACGTGATCCCGCACATCGACGTCTTCATGGATGACGGCTCCACAAAGGAAGAGTGGAAGATGGTCGTCGAGACCAAGAAGATTCTCGACCCCAAGATCAAGGTGTCGGCGACCTGCGTGCGCGTGCCGGTCTTCATCGGGCATGCCGAGGCGGTGAACATCGAGTTCGAGCGCGAGGTCAGCGCCAAGGCCGCGCGCGCGGCGCTGCGTGACGCCCCGGGCGTGGTGGTGATCGACCACCGGGCCGACGAGGGCTACGTGACGCCCGAGGAAGCGGCCGGCGAGGACGCCGTCTATGTCAGCCGCATCCGCGAGGACGCGTCGGTCGACAACGGTCTGAGCATCTGGGTCGTCTCGGACAATCTGCGCAAGGGCGCGGCGCTAAACACGGTCCAGATCGCCGAGCTGCTCGACCGCGATTACCTGAAGAAGGCCATCGCGGCGGAATAGCCGCTCTCGCGTGGACGAGCGCCTCCAGACACTCCAACCGATCCTGGCCGGCCACGGCCTGATCGCGCGCGGCGGATTCCATCCCGGGCCCGACGACGGCGTGCCCGGTGATCCGGGAACGCTGGTGCTCGTCGGCAATGCGGGGCCGGACATGTGGCGGGCCTTCGCGGCTGCGCGCGGGCGCTACACCGATAGCGCAAATCCGCTCGACGACTGGGTGCGCGATACGCTGACGGGTATCGCAGGCGAGCTGGATGCGGCGGCGCTGTTCCCGTTCGGCGGGCCGCCCTTCCTGCCGTTCCAACGCTGGGCGCAGCGTGCAGAACCGGTGCACGCCTCGCCGCTCGGCATCCTGATCCACCCGGAATACGGGCTCTGGCACGCGTATCGCGGCGCGTTGGCCTTCGCCGGGCGTCTCGACCTGCCGCCGCCGGGTGGGCGGCCGTCGCCGTGCGAGAGCTGCGCGGATCGGCCCTGCCTGTCGGCCTGTCCCGTCGATGCCTTCGGATCCGACGGCTACGACGTGCCCGCCTGCACCGCACATATCGCGACGGCAGCGGGAACCGATTGCATGGAGACGGGCTGCCGGGCACGCCGGGCCTGCCCCGTGGGCCGCGATCATGTCTATGAACCGGACCATGCGGCCTTTCACATGGCGGCGTTCCGCGCGGCGAACGGCTAGTCGGGCGCTTCGGTTCGGCCCGCGATCATGTCGCGCGCGGCAAGCAGCCCGCCACCCACGATGAGCGCACAGGCCAGTGCAAGCGGCCAGCTGGCATCGGCCAGCCCCACGGCGACGAGCAGCACGGTCGAGAGCAGCGGCGCGGCGTAGGCGGCGGCACCCAGCACGCGCAGATCGCCGTGCTTCACCCCGTGGTCCCAGACGAAGAACGCGGTGCCCACCGGTCCCAGCCCGAGTGCGAGGACGGCGAGCCAGGCCACGGTGCCGTCCGGCCAGACCGTGGGTTCGAGGAACAGATGCGCGGCCCAGGCGAGGGCGGCCGTGCCGCCGCAGAAAGCACCCACGGCGTCGGTCGAGACATGGGCGAAGCGGCGAGAGAGCACCGAGTAGCCTGACCAGGCCAGCGCTGCACCCGCCGCCGCGAGATAGCCGCCCGCGAACTCGGGACGGAGCGCGAACGCCCCGCCGCCGGTCACGATCAGGGCCGTGCCGGCCAGTCCGGCCGATGCGCCCGCCAGGTAGTGCCAGCGCAGCCGCCCGACAGCGCTCTCGGCCGGCAACAGGGCCGAGAACAACACGATCAGGACGGGCCAGAGATAGTTGACCAGGTTGGCGTCGGCGGGCGGCGCGTTCTGGATGCCCGCGAAGTACAGGAGGTGGTAGCCGAACAGGCCCGCAATCCCGAGCGCCCAGACGGGCGCGGGCTGGCGCAGGTGATGCAGCGGGCTTACGCCGCGCGCGGCCCAGACCGCCAGGGTGAGTGCGAAGACGACCGTGAAGGCCATCGCGACCAGTTGCAGGGGCGGGACCGGACCCGCCAGGACGCCGAACAGCGCGAGGGTGGACCACATGGCCACGGCCAGCAGACCGACCAGGGTCGCGCGGGCTCGCTCGGTGCGCACGGGGTCGGCGGTCAGCCGCGCTTGTGTGCGGCCGCCAGTGCGGCAGCCTCGGTGATGATGCGGACCGTCTCGGTCCACAGCGACAGCTCGTCCAGCCGGTCGAGCGGCCACCATTCCGCATGGGCGGCGTCGCCTCCTGCTACGGGGTCGCCGCCGGTCCAGCGGGCCGCGCAATCCACCAGCGTGTAGTGGTAACGCACGCGCGCGTCGCGGTGCAGGGTCGTGACCTTGCCGTCGTCGCGTCCGTCATCGTTCGCCGCGTGGCGCGCCTCTTCGGTGCCCGGGCGCGGCGGGTCACCGTCGCGCACGATCGCATCGACCACATCGACGATCCCGATCACCTCGATCTCGACGCCCGTTTCCTCGCGGACCTCGCGCGCGGCCGTCTCGCGCCAGGTCTCGCCGATCTTCTGTTTGCCGCCGGGAATGCTCCACTGGCCGATGCGCGGCTCGCGCCCGCGCTTGATCATCAGCACCTCGTTATCCCTGAGGACGACCACGCCCACCCCGGAGATGGGGCGGTCGGGATACTCGCGGCCGGGCTTCGGGCCGTTCATGCGAATGTCCCTGAACCCCGCGACCTAGTACATGTGCTGGCCGCCGTTGATCGAGAGGGT
>JAYPUG010000294.1:0-298 GCA_038133965.1 Rhodospirillaceae bacterium
GGGTGAAGGTCCTGGTCGCGGTCCGCTCGGCCAGTGTTCCAACCCGGAAGAGTTCACCGTCCTGGGACTTCACCGACAGGAACGAGGTTGCGGCGGCGGCGAACAGTGCAATGGCGCTGGCCGAGAGGATGGTGGCCAGCTTGATCTTGATGGACATGCGATTGTGCCGATTCAGATTGGTCGATGCTCTCCTTGTCCGGCAAACGCATTAAATAATGATTAAATTTTTCCGATTTGCGCCGATAGCCCAAGGATTTTGAGCCTTATGGCGCACCCCGCTGTTTTGCACGAACATGCA
>JAYPUG010000294.1:308-3388 GCA_038133965.1 Rhodospirillaceae bacterium
TTGTTCGCGCCGCCGGGGTAACCGCGGCTCGTTTGCAGCGCCAGGGTGCCGCGCCGCCGGCAGGCGGCTTCAGTCCGGGAAGTTCGGCCGCTCGCCGTCGGGCGGGAGGATCTCGAAGGTGTTGAGGGTCATCGCCACGCCGGTGTAGTGGCCGACAATTCCCATCAGTTCGACGATGCCGTCTTCGCCCAGGCGGCCCACCATGTCGGCATAGGCCGCGTCGCTCACCCTGCCGTCCTTGAGCAGCGCCAGCACGAAGGCGTGGACCGCGGCCTCGTCCGCGTCGGCAAAGTCCGGCGGTGTGCCGTCGTGGATCGCCTGGACCACGTCCTCGGACACGCCCTCGCGGATCGCGATGGGTGCGTGGGCGAACCATTCGAACTCGGCGCGCCAGTGGCGGCCGACCGTGATGATCGCGAGCTCGCGGATGTTGCCCGGCAGGCGCGCCGCAAAGCGCAGGTAGTGGCCCATGCGCTCGATCCCTTCGCACACGCCGGCATGCAGCAGGTAGGCGTGGTAGGGACCGCGCACCTGGCCGCGCGGGCCCGAGGCGATCCGGTCGTAGATTTCCTGCTGTTCGGGCGAAAGTGTGTCGCGTTCGACGGGGGGTATGCGCATCTGCTCTCTCCGGGGCCGGGCGTGATATGGTCGCTCTCGTTTAGGGCGGCAGCCTATCGCAATCAACCGGCAACGAAACGATGTCATCGCCAGACGAGGTCCACAAACGTTACCGGGCGGCGTTCGTCCTCGTGTTGACCCTCATCGTGGTCATCGCCTTCGGCGCGTTGATCCGGAACTTCCTCCTCGCGGTTCTGATGGCGGTGGTGTTCAGCGGCCTGCTGCATCCGATCTACCGCCGGGTCCGTGTCACCCTGCGGTCGCGGCCCTCGGTCGCCTCGGGGCTAACCATCGTGCTGGCCGTCATCGCGATCGGCATTCCCCTCGTCGCCGTCGCCGGCCTCGTGGCGGGCGAGGCGCTGACGATCAGCAAGGCGGTGTCGCCCTGGCTCCAGGGCCAGCTGCGCGGCGACGGCGCGCTGGCATTCTCGCTGCCCGAATGGCTGCCGTTCCGTGAGGATATCGAGCCCTACAAGACACAGATCTTTGCGCGTTTCGGAGAGCTTGCCGGCGATTTCGGGCGCTTCATGTTCGACAGCATCCGCGGGGCCGGACAGGGCACGGTCGGGGCGCTCCTGAACCTCTTCGTGTTCCTCTATGCGATGTTCTTTTTCCTGATGCGCGGACCCGAACTGGCGGATTCGGCGCTGCGCTACCTGCCGCTGGACGAAGAGGACCGGACCGAGCTCGTCGAGCGCGGGCTGACGGTGACCAATGCGACGCTCAAGAGCATTCTCGTGATCGGCATCCTGCAGGGGTTGCTGGTCGCGCTCGCCTTCTGGGTGCTGGGGATCGGCGGCGCGGCCTTCTGGGGGACGATCGTCCTCATCCTGTCGGCGATCCCGGGGCTGGGTAGCGCCATCGTCTGGCTGCCGGCCGCGATCTATCTGTTTGCGACCGGGCAGACCCTCGAAGGCGTCGTACTCGTGGTGTGGGGCGCTCTCGTCGTGGGGCTGGTGGACAACATCCTGCGGCCGCGCATGGTCGGCGAAGAGGCCGAGATTCCCGATCTCCTCATCCTGCTTTCGATCCTGGGAGGGATTGCCGGGTTCGGGGTCGTGGGCATCGTCGTCGGCCCGATACTGGCCGCGGTGTTCCTGACCGCGCTCGATATCTATCGCACCGCCTTCGCCGACATCCTGCCGCCGGTGCGTCCGGGCCGCGAATAGCCGGACCTCGCGCGTTCAGGCGTAGAGCCCGAAGGCGATCGCGAGCAGGTTGAGGGCGAGGATCGTCAGGGCGATCTTGATGACCTTGCGGAAGAACGCCTCCTCCATGCGGCCGAGCAGCCGGGTTCCGATCATCGTCCCGAAGACGCCGGCCACCAGAATTCCGGCCAATAGCGGGATCCAGGGGGTGAATGCGAAGCCGAGGAACGCAAACACCACCACCTTGATCGTGTGCTGGAACAGCATGCACGCGCCGTGGGTGGCGACGAAGACCAGGCGGTCGGGGAACATCGGGCCGAAGACGGAGGACACGAAGGGACCGGTCGCGCCGATGAACATGGTCAGGAAGCTGGAGACGATGCCTGTCACGACGGACAGCACATTGCCGCCCTTCGCGATCCGGAACTTCATCGGTCCCCAGGTCGCATAGAGGATGAACGTGGCGAGCACGATGCGCAGGACGTCGCCGGGCAGCTGGAAGACGATCTGGCCGCCGATGAACGCGCCCACGAAGGAGCCGCCCAGGAAGGGCACGACGATCTTCCACATGATGTGGGGGCGCTGGATGACCGCACGCGCAAGGTTCGAGCCGACCTGGACGACGCCGTGAAGCGGAATGACCGCGGCGGGCGGCACGATCGAGGCGAGAACGGCAAGGAAGGCCACGCCGCCGCCGATGCTGAACGCGGCCGAGACGGCGGATGTGACCGTGCTGACGGCGATCAGCAGGATCGCGTCGAACGTCGTGATTTCGGGTGGCAGGAGCGGCATGGGCGGCACGAACCGGGAATGTTCGTGCTGTGGTATCGGCTGGATGGCGCGAACGCAAGCGGAGGCGGGTGCCGGTTCAGCCAACCTCGCGCAGGGCCGGGCGTCCCTGGTGCGCGTCTTTCCCGCCGACGACGATTCGTGCAGCGGGAAGCCGTACGGTTACCGTGGTCCCCACCGCCTTGGTGCTCGTGAACTCGAGTATGCCGTCGTGCAATTCAACGAGGGATTTTGTCAGCGGCAACCCCAGGCCGGTCCAGCCATATTTCCGGCGGTCGTCGGCCTCGACCTGGACGAAGGGTTCGAGGATGCGTGGAATATCGTCTGCCGCCACACCGATGCCCGTGTCCACGACGGCGAAGATGAACTCGGATTCCGTATGTGTCATGCGGACGCGCACGTCGCCGCCCGGAGGTGTGAACTTGATCGCGTTGGAAATCAGGTTGAACAGCACCTGCTGCATCTTGTGTTCGTCACCGAAGAGATCGGGGACGATGGCCGGGCAATGGCACGACAGGCCAATTT
>JAYPUG010000295.1:0-3387 GCA_038133965.1 Rhodospirillaceae bacterium
CGCCCGGATACGCCTCGCGTCCCGGCGGACGGCGCAGCAGCAGCGACATCTGGCGGTAGGCAGTCGCCTGCTTCGACAGGTCGTCATAGAAGATGACGGCGTGCATGCCGTTGTCACGGAAGTACTCGCCCATTGCGCAGCCCGTGTAGGGCGCCAGGAACTGCAGCGGTGCGGGGTCGGACGCCGTGGCGGCGACGACGATGGTGTAGTCGAGCGCACCCTGTTCGCGCAGCGTCTTCACGACCTGTGCGACCGTCGAGCGCTTCTGGCCGACGGCGACGTAGATGCAGTAGAGCTTCTGGGACTCGTCGCCCGACTCGTTGGCCTGCTTCTGGTTGAGGATCGTGTCCAGGATCACAGCGGTCTTGCCGGTCTGGCGGTCGCCGATGACCAGTTCGCGCTGGCCACGGCCGATCGGCACGAGGGCGTCGAGCGCCTTCAGGCCGGTCTGGACCGGCTCGTGCACCGACTGGCGCGGGATGATGCCCGGCGCCTTCACATCGACGAGGCGGCGCTCGGACGTATCGATGTCGCCGCTACCGTCGATCGGATTGCCGAGCGCGTCCACCACGCGGCCGAGCAGGCCCTTGCCCACCGGCACGTCAACGATGTCGCCCGTCCGCTTGACGGTGTCGCCTTCCTTGATGTCGCGGTCGTCGCCGAAGATGACGACGCCGACATTGTCGGATTCGAGGTTGAGCGCCATGCCCCGGATACCTCCGGGGAATTCGACCATCTCGCCGGCCTGGACGTTGTCGAGGCCATAGACGCGCGCAACGCCGTCACCGACCGAAAGAACCTGCCCGACCTCGGAGACGTCGGCCTCGGCATCGAAATTGGCGATCTGGTCTTTCAGGATCGCCGAGATTTCCGCGGCACGAATTTCCATCCTCTACGCTCCCTTCATGGCGTATTGCAGGCGCTGAAGCTTGGTCTTCAGCGATGCATCGATCATGCGCGAACCGACGCTGGCAGGCAGGCCGCCGATCAGCGACGGGTCCACCTTCGGTTCGACGGTCACCTTGCCGCCGAGTTTCGCGCGAAGACTTTCTGTGAGTTGGGCGAGCTGATCGTCCTTCAGCGCCCGTGCCGAGGTGACCTCGGCCGTGATTTCGCCGCGCCGGCGCGCCAGCTCGGACATATAGGCCTCGATCATGGCCGACAGGGCGAACAGGCGGTTGTTGGCCGCCACCACACCCGAGAAGCGCCGTGTCAGCGCATTGGCGCCGCCGCGTTCGAGGATCGCGGTCATCGCACGCGCCTTGTCGTCGCGGTCGATCAGCGGCGAACGCAGCAACTTGTCCAGATCGCCGCTTTCCGCGATCAGGTCGCGCAGCGCGCCGAGATCGTTCGCGACCTCGTCGAGGCATTTCGCCTCGTCGGCAAGTTCGTAAAGGGCCAGCCCGTACCGCTCTGCGATATCGCCGACAACACTTGTTTCCGCCGCCACTTGCGACTGCCCCCCTGGAGCCGGATTATGATTGCGTAATTTTTTGTAACCGATTGATTTTACTTAGAAATCAACGGCTGCCTGCCAATCCGGAAAATCCCGTCCGACGGGCAGGCGCTTGGTAGCACAGGGCTTGGGGAGTGGCAAGCGCACCGCAGCGCAAAAAACACGCGGTTTTCGGCGGTTTTTGTCGTCGTGGAGCGATGGTGATTCGCCGAAGCGCGAATGCCGCCGGTCAGAGAAAGCTGTAGGGATCGACGTCGATGCGCAGGCGTGCGCGCGAGGGAACGCGTATGTCGGCGAGCCATTGCCGCAACACGGGCTGCACCGGCGTGTCCCGGCCGGTCTTCAGCAGCAGGCGACGCCGGTGCTGGCCACGCAGCATCGACAGGGGTGCGGGCGCGGGCCCGAGCACGTGGACGCCGGGCCCCGTCGGTGCGCGCCGCGCAAGTTCACGCGCGAGTGCGTCCGCCGTATCGGCATCGCGGCTCGAGACGATGAGCGCCGCCAGGCGTCCGAAGGGCGGCCAGCCGCCGGCCGCGCGCGCATCCGCTTCCAGGGTCATGAACCGTTCACGGTCGCCCGTTGCCAGGGCCCGCATCACAGGGTGTTCGGGCTGGTAGGTCTGGATGATCACCCGTCCGGGGCGTTCGGCCCGGCCGGCGCGGCCCGAGACCTGCTGCAGCACCTGGTAGGTCCGCTCGCCGGCCCTCAGATCGCCGCCTGCGAGGCCCAGATCCGCATCGACGATGCCGACGAGGGTCAGGCCGGGGAAGTGATGGCCCTTGGCGACCATCTGGGTGCCGATCAGGACGTCGATCTCCTTGTCCTCGACAGAACGCACGAAGGTCCGGGCCGCCTCGGGGCCACGCATCGTGTCGCTCGTCATCAGGCCGATGCGGGCATCGGGCAGAATGTCGGCGAGTTCCTCGGCAAGGCGTTCGACACCCGGCCCGCAGGCGACGAGGGTGTCGGTGTTGTCGCACGAGGGGCAGGCGTCGGGCAGCGGCTCCTCATAGCCGCAATGGTGACACTGGATGCGCTTGCGGAACCGGTGCTGGGTCAGCCAGGCGCTGCAGCTCGGGCATGCAATGCGATGCCCGCAGGTCCGGCACAGGGTCAGCGGGGCGTAGCCGCGCCGGTTCAGGAAGAGCATCGACTGCTCGCCGGCTTCGAAATTCGCGGCCATGGCCTCGGCCAGCCGCGGCGACAGGAACCGGTCGGCCCGCAGGTCTGCATTGCGCATGTCGATCGTCGCGATCTCCGGCAGCTCGGCCGGGCCGAACCGCTCTGGCAGGGCGATCGAGCGGTAGCGCCCGCGTTCGACATTGATCCGGGTTTCGAGCGAGGGCGTCGCGGATGCCAGCACGGCCGGGCAGTCCGAAAGCCGCGCGCGCACGATCGCCATGTCGCGGCCGTGATAGGCGACACCGTCCTCCTGCTTGAAGGCCGGCTCGTGTTCCTCGTCGATGACGATCAGCCCCAGTTCGGGGAAGGGCAGGAACAGGGCCGACCGCGCGCCGACGACCATGCGGGCCTCGCCGGTCGCGACTGCGCGCCAGGTGATGCGTCGGCGCACCTGTCCCAGTTCGGAGTGCCAGACCGCCGGTGCCACGCCGAACCTCTGCTCGAAGCGGTCGAGCCATTGTGGGGTCAACGCGATCTCGGGAAGCAGGACGAGCGCCTGGCGGCCGTGTGCCAGCGCCGCTGCGACCGCTTCCAGATAGACCTCCGTCTTGCCGGACCCGGTCACGCCGTCGATCAGGGTGACCGCGAACCGGCCGGCTTCCACGTGATCGCGCAGGATACCGGCGGCGTCGGATTGCGCGGGCGTGAGCTGCGGTCCCGGACGCGCGTGGTCGGGGGCTTCAAATGCGGGTGGTGCGGGAACTTCCTCGATGCGGACGGCGCCCGCCTCGACCAGCCCCTTGATCACG
>JAYPUG010000296.1:0-3348 GCA_038133965.1 Rhodospirillaceae bacterium
GGGATACGCCGTCCGGGCCGTCGATTGTCGTCGCGGCGGCGGTGCTGTTCGTGCTGGCCCTGGTGCCGGGGGCCGCCCTGGCCGGTGCGCGCCCGGCTGGTGAGGGGAGCGCCGAGCGGTGAGCGCTTCGACCGAGGGCCCCGACCTGACCCGCAACCAGGCGCTCGTCTTCGAGGCGCTACGCGCGGCGGATGCGCCGCTCAGCGCCTATACGATCCTCGACCGGTTACGCGACGACGGGCTGCGTGCGCCGCTGCAGGTGTACCGGGCGCTCGACAAGCTGGTCGAGTTCGGCCTGGTCCACCGTCTCGAAAGCCTGAACGCCTTCGTCGCCTGCGATCATCCGGCCGGTGAGGCCCATGGCGAATCCCACGGGACCGTCGCCTTCGCGATCTGCGAGGAATGCGGCAACGTCACCGAGTTCGCCCAGCAGGAGGTCGCCAAGCGGCTCCAGGGCTGGGCCGAGGCGGAAGGCTTCCACCCCCGCTCGACGGTGATCGAACTGCGCGGACTGTGCGAGGCGTGCGCCGCGCCCTGAGGCCGGCTTCTCCGCTGCGGGCGCCCGTGGGCCGCATTGTCGCCAACCGGCACTTGACGGACGGCGCCGCGTCTGGGACACCCCGCTCGAATTTCACTTTCAGAAAACTCGAGGAGTGGCCATGCCCGGCAACGTCGAAAACATCCGTCCCTACGGTCCCAGCGCCGGTCGCGAGCATCCCGACCATTACAAGCGTCCGGACACGCTGATCATCGATATCCACGGCCACATCATGACCGAAGGCGTGGACGAAGAGGTGCGCAAGCACGTGCCGGCCAACACGCTCGATGCCGTCAAGTATGCGAGCCCGCTGACCCGCGAGCTCAACATCAAACAGAACCAGGAGCGCCACGAGGAGTTGGTCGGTGTGACCAAGCGCCTCGAGGACATGGACAAGATGTGCGTCGACGTGATGGCGATCTCTTGCCAGCCGCCGCAGATGCACTACGGCGCGCCCGACGCGCTGGGCCAGGAGACGGCCGAGAAGGTCAACAACAACATCGCGCGCGCGGTTTCCGAGGCGCCGGACCGGCTGATCGGCCTGGGCACCGTGCCGCTGCAGAACACCGACATGGCGCTCAAGGAGCTTGACCGCCTGATCAACGAGCTCGGCTTCAAGGGCATTCAGATCGGCGCCCAGGTCGGCCAGGACGAGTTATCGGCCGAGCGGCTGGAACCCTTCTGGGCGAAGTGCGAGGAGCTGGATATTCCGATCCTGCTGCACCCGACCTCTTTTGCGTCGGAGCGGTTCGGCGCGCATTACCTGACCAACATCATCGGCAATCCGCTCGATACGACGGTCGCTATCCACTACCTGATCTTCGACGGCGTGTTCGCCCGCTATCCCGGCCTGAAGATCGTGGCCGTCCATGGCGGCGCATTCGTCGCGGCCTATGCTGCGCGGATGGACCATGCCTGGGGCCAGCGCGAGGATTGCTGCCTGCACATCGACCAGCCGCCGACCAGCTACCTCAAGAACATGTACTTCGATACCACCGTGTTCTCGAATGACCAGCTCGATTTCCTGATCCGGAAGTACGGCGCGGACAAGATCTGCCTCGGCACGGACTATCCGTTCGACATGGCCGACTACGACCCGACCGAGCACATCATGGGCCTGGAGGGTCACTCGATGGCCGACAAGGAAGCGATGTGCGGTCTCAACTCCGCCGGCCTTCTCAAGGTCGACGTCAACGACTTCGCCCGCGCCAACCCGCAGCCCAACTGGAGCTAGCGGCGGCGAAGCCACACGCAACGTGCCGAAAAGGGCCGTCCCGCGGAAACGCAGGGCGGCCCTTTTTCGTTGTGCGCCATGAATGAACGGGACGGCGCGCGGTTTTGTGAAATAATCGGTGCGGACGCAATTCGCCGCGCTGCCGCGCTGCCGGTGGCAGGCCCGGATCGGCAGAAAGGTGTTGAATGGACCGCACGATCGAATGGCTGAGGGCACAGAGCACGCACCTGTGGGACGAGGCGCTCACGATCCTGGCGAGCCCGGAGACCTATTCGCAGCTTGGCGTCGTCGCGGTCGCGCTCTGCGTTTCGTGGTTCCTTTCCAACACGCTGAAGAACCGCACGCAGATCTTCGCCCAGGCGCCTGCCGACGACGGGCTGCACGATCTGCGCACGCGGCTCTATGGCTGGCGCGACCTGTTGCCGTCGGTCGTCGCCGCGGCGGTGTTCGGGGCCGCGACGCCGGTCGCCGAGGCGGTCATCGGCGAGGCCTGGCTGGTGCGCGCCGCCCAGGGTATCGCGTTCGTCACGCTCGCGGTCGTGATCGCGGGCCATTTCATCGGCAATGCGTCGGTAAACTTCATGGTCCGGTGGGTCGGCGTTCCGGTGGCGCTCCTGTTCATGGTCGGCCTGCTCGACGAGACGATCGCCCACCTCTAAAGCGTGTCGTTCGACGTCGGCAACATTTCCATCAGCCTCTATGCGGTGCTGCGCACCTTCTTCTTTGGCGCGGTCCTGTTCTGGCTCGGCCGGGTCTCGAACCAGACCGGCCAGCGGATCATCCGCAACCGCGAGAATTTCGACGTCAGCACGCGCGAGGTGATCGCCAAGCTGTTCGAGATCGCCGTCTTCGTCGTGATGTTCCTGCTGCTCATGAACGTCATGGGCATCGACCTGACGGCGCTGGCGGTGTTCGGCGGCGCGCTGGGCGTGGGCCTGGGTTTCGGCCTGCAGCAGATCGCGGCCAACTTCATCTCGGGCATCATCATCCTGCTCGACCGCACCATCACCATCGGCGACTACATCGAGCTGGAGGACGGGCGGTCGGGCACCCTGCGCGAGCTGACCATGCGCTCGGCGACGCTCGCGACCTTCGACGGCAAGGACATCATGGTGCCGAACGAGCAGTTCATCACCACGGCCTTCGTCAACTGGACCCACAACAACACCAAGCAGCGCTACTCGCTGCACTTCCAGGTGGCCTACGACACCGACCTGGAGCCGATGTTCGAGATCATCCGGCGGACCTGCGCCAGCCACCCCAAGGTGCTGAGCGGGGACGACATTCCCATCGAGGAGCGGCCCGATGCCGAAATCGAGAGCTTCGGCGATTCCGGCATCGACATCCTCGTCGAGTTCTGGATGGAGGGGATCGACGACGGCGTGAACCGGGTGGGCGGCGACCTGAACATGATGATCTGGACGGCGCTGCGCGAGAACGGCATCCAGATCCCGTTCCCGCAACGCGAGGTGCGCGTGTTGGGCGAGGTGCGGACGACCGACAAGCCCTGACCCGGTGCCTTCGGGCCGAAACCCGCTCCCACGAAACGAAAAGGCCGCCCGTAACCGGGCGGCCT
>JAYPUG010000297.1:0-3338 GCA_038133965.1 Rhodospirillaceae bacterium
GGCCGGCCAGGACGGCACACGAAGCGCACCCTCGCCCTCGTATTCGCCCTCCACGTACGACGCGATGCTCTCCTCCCAGCCGCCGGTGATGATCATCAGGAAGAAGGCGGCGCCCAGCAGGTAGCCGATCGCCAACAAGGTCCGCTGGACCCCGGACGGCAGGTGCGTCACCAGGAAGTCGGCCTTCAACATCGAGCGGCTGCGGATCGCGTAACCGGCCTGCAGGAAGACGATGATCACGATCGATGCGGTGACCATCTCCGTCGTTCCGTTGATCGGCGCCGCGAAGGCGCCGCGGCCGATGATGTCGGCGAGAATGAGAAAGGTCAGCGCGAAGGCCCAGATCGCGGCGAGCACCATGAGGGCCTTGGAAATCCGGTCGCTGAGGGAAATCAGGTTCATGCCTGCCTCTTGCGGGAAATCGGGGGTGGCGCGCGGCGGGCGCGGCGCCAAAGGCAACCCGGCCGGACACACGGTGAGGTGCGCCCGGCCGGGGTATTCACGCGGCCGGCGTCAGCCGGCCGCCCGTACTACTTGACCTCGTAGCGGACGGGCCACTCGTAGCCCTGCTTCTCCGCCGCGTCGAGATAGGTGTTGAGGATGGCCTTCGCCGGGAAGCCCTTGCCCTCCAGCTCGTCGGCATGTGCCTGCGGCCAGTGCGCGACGTTCTGGGCCCACTGCTTGCGGACATCGGGGCCGAGATCCTTGACCGTGATGTTCTCACGCAGCCAGGCCATGTCCTTCTCGTAGCCCGCCTTGTTCGCGGAACCGGTCAGCGCCTGGAAGCGGCCGGCCACTTCCTGGAAGATCGGCTTCGCGTCGTCGGGCAGACGGTCCCAGAAGCGGTTGTTGACGGTCAGGCCGTGCCACGTGATCGAGCCGAAGCCGATCGTGGTGTAGAACTTGCCGACTTCCCACAGGCCGAAGGTCTTGCCCCAAGCGCTCGGGAACATGATGCCGCCCTCGGCGACGCCCGTCTTGATCTTCTGGTACCAGCCCGGGAGACCGTCGGTGACCGGCACGATGCCGATGCCCGCCTGGGTCATCCAGTTGAGGTTCAGGCCCGCGCCCAGGATCTTGCGGCCGTTCAGGTCCTCGAGCTTGTTCCACTCGAAGTTGGTGCCGATGTTGTAGCCACCGTCGCCGATGATGGCGAGGAGCGTCTGGTCGAAGCCCTGGAAGCGCTCGGCGAGGCTCGGGAACTTCTCGTAGATCTCGGCCGCCGCACCGACGCTCTGCACCGGATCCATGGTGCCGAAGGGCAGCATGATCTGGAACGCATGCATCGGAAGCTTGGACGCCTCGAAGCAGTAGCAGAAGCCGCCGACATCGACGACGCCGTTCTGCACGCCCTCGAAGGTGTCGAACACCTTCACGATCGAGCCGGAATAGCCCTCGATGAAGTTCACCGTGTGGTCGGTGTTGGCCTCGATGGCCTTCTTGAGTTCCGGCTGGAAGAAATTCTTCATCAGGCCGGCATAGACGACGGTCGGCGGATGGCCCGACGCGATACGGACAGTGATCGTGTCGGCGGCCGCCGGGCCGCTGGCCACCGCGACGGCGCCTGCGACGGCACCGGCCACAAGGGCCTTCTTAATGGATTTCAGGTACTGCATCGCGTGTCCTCCCGAAGTGTGGCGATGTTTCTGAAAGGCTTTCTGACTGCCGGATCGCATGCCGGCAGCGCCTGGCGGCACAATAGCCCAGATCGGTCGTCGATTGGAACCGAAGCAGGGGGAAATCTTGTCCGGACGGGAACAACTGTACCCGCGACTTCGTCACAATGGGCGGGCGGATAAAACCGAACGAATCCCGGCATTTCCGGGTACGGGTGGATTTTTTGGTGCGCGCTCAGCATCATCGCGAAAACGCCGAGGGAGAAGAGGCATGCCGGGAACCGGACCGGGTTCGTTCGACGTCGTCGAGGCGACGATCGACGACCTGCACACAGCGATCCGCGCGGGGCGCACAACGCTGGTCGAGGTGGTGCAGCAATATATCGACCGGTCGCGCGCCTATAACGGCGTCGCGAGCATGCTCGTGACCGAGGACGGCATGCCGGTGCCCGCGGCCGAGGGCACGGTTCGTGCCGGCGCGGCGATCACGTTCCCGACCGAGACGGTCAAGGCGTCGGATGTGCTGCCCGATCTCGACAGATATGCCGGGCCGCCGCTCGAATACGGGCGGATGGAGGCGACGGCGTCCGACCCCGACGTCCCGCAGCAGTACGGCATGCTGGCCGGCATTCCCAACGGCGGACAGCTCAATGCCTTGCAGACCCTGAACATACGCGGCGAACGCTCGGTCACCTGCAAGGGCGATTTCGACCGCCACCCCTCCGAAGGCCCGCTACCGCCGGGCGCACCGCCCGTGTGCGAGATGTTCCGCCAGCTCCCCGATGCGCTGGAGCGCGCGGCGGAACTGGACGCCGAATACGGCAGCGATCCCGACCTCGACGCGATGCCCATGTACGGCGTCGTCTTCTCGTTCAAGGACCCGTTCGACACGAAGGACATGCGCTCGACGGGCGGCGCGGACGCCGCCTACGACATCGACTTTCCAGCCCGCGACCACACGCTGGTGGCGCAGCTGCGCAAGAAGGGCGCGATCATCTTCGCCAAGGCCGTGCTGACCGAATACAACGGCCGCGCCGGCGATCCCGGCGGCCGGCACAAGCCCGACAAGGTGCTGCCCTCGACCCTGGGCTACCAGCGTTCGACCTGGGGCGGCAATCCGTCGAACCCCTACGACACGACGCGCGCGGCCTCGCTGGGCTCGTCGTCGGGCTCGGGCGTCTCGGTCTCGGCCAACCTGGTGATGGCGAGCCTGGGCGAGGAGACGCGTGCGTCCACCCGCGGGCCTGCCAACCACAATTCGGTCGCGTTGATCCTGCCGCACAAGGCGATGATCTCGTTCCACGGCAACGCCATTGGCGCCGACATCCAGTGCGACCGCACCGGCATCCTGTGCCGGCGGATCGAGGATTCCGCCAAGGTGCTCGACGCGCTGAAGGATCCCGAGGACGGCTATTACGACCCGCGCGACCCGTGGACAGCGGTGCCGCGCTCGAGCGTGCTCGACAGCTATACGGCCCACCTCGCCGACGGCGCGCCGGGCGCGCTTTCGGGCATGCGCATCGGCGTTATCCGGGAATCGATGATCACCACGCCGGGCGCGAAGTCCGAGGAGCCGATCACGCAGGCCGCCGCCGCCGAGATCAAGGAGGTGCTGGCCGGCCGGCTGGGCGCGACCCTGGTCGAGTCCGCGCACCCGCGCTGGACTCCCGACCCCGACTGCGAGGCGATGACGGTCGACTTCCGCACCGCGCTGTGCCGCAT
>JAYPUG010000298.1:0-3325 GCA_038133965.1 Rhodospirillaceae bacterium
GCGCTGGGCGACGGCGGTGAAGGAATAGCAGGAGACGTTCATCGTCCGCAGGAAGTTGTCCTGGGTCGTGTTGACGTAGCGGCCCTTGAGCTCGTCCTTGTCGGAGTACGCAATCGCATGGACGACGAAATCGAGGGAATCCCAGGTCTTGCCGATCTCTGCGAAGGCGGTGTCGAGGCTGGCGGTGTCGGCCGCGTCGCACTGGACCATCGCCGCCGCGTTCACCGATTCCGCCAGCGGACCCACGCGGCGCGCGAAGCTGTCCGACTGGTAGGTGAAGGCGAGGCTTGCGCCCTGGGCCGCGGCGGCCCGGGCGATGCCCCAGGCGATGGAGTGGTCGTTGGCCACGCCCATGATCAGGCCGCGCTTGCCGGCCATCATGTTGCCTGTCGGGGGTGTCACGTCAGCCGCCTCCTCGGGCGATAGCGAAGCGGGACGGGGCTCGGGCTCGGGTGCGCGTGCGTCTGCCATCGGGTTATCCGTCGAATCGCTGGAATGCGAGACATGCGTTGGTGCCGCCGAAGCCGAAGCTGTTCGACATCACGCAGTTGAGGCCGGCATCGTCGATCCGCTCGGTGACGATGGCGGCGTCTCCCGCCTCGGGGTCGAGATCCTCGACATTGGCCGAGGCGGCGATGAAGTCGTTGTTCAGCATGAGCAGCGAGTAGATCGCCTCGTGCGCGCCCGTGGCGCCCTGGGAATGGCCGGTGAGCGACTTGGTCGAGGAAATGTGCGGGCGGTGCGCGCCGAACACCTCGTTGATCGCGCCTAGCTCGATCATGTCGCCGACCGGCGTCGAGGTGCCGTGGGCGTTGATGTAATCAACTGTCTGGTTGCCCAGTCCCGCCGTTGCCATCTTCATGCAGCGCACCGCGCCTTCGCCGGACGGCGCGACCATGTCCACCCCGTCGGAGGTGGCTCCATAGCCGACCAGCTCGGCATAGATCTTCGCGCCGCGCGCCTTCGCGCGCTCGAGGTCTTCCAGCACCACCACGCCCGCGCCGCCCGCGATCACGAAGCCGTCGCGGTTGGCGTCGTAGGGGCGCGAGGCACGTTCGGGCGTGTCGTTGTACTTGGACGACAGCGCGCCCATGGCGTCGAACAGTACGGTGAGCGTCCAGTGGAGCTCTTCCGCGCCACCCGCGATCACCACGTCCTGCTTGCCCATCTGGATGAGCTCGGCCCCGTTGCCGATACAGTGCGCGCTGGTCGAGCACGCCGAACTGATCGAGTAGCTGAGCCCGCGCATCTTGAAGGCGGTGGACATGTTTGCCGACAGGGTCGAGCACATGGTCTTGGGCACCGCGTATGGGCCGATCCGCTTGGGGCCCTTGTCGCGTGCGATGTCCGCGGCGGCGACCTGGGCCGAAGTGGAAGGCCCGCCCGAGCCCATGACCAGGCCCGTGCGCTCGCTCGTCACGTCCGCTTCGGTGAGGCCCGCATCCGCGATCGCCTCGGTCATGGCGACATAGTTGTAGGCCGCGCCGTCGCCCATGAAGCGGCGCAGCTTGCGGTCGATATGCGCGTCGAGATCGACGTTGGGCGCGCCGTGCACGTGCGAACGGAAACCCATCTCGGCATAGGTGTCGCAGAAGACGACGCCCGACCGGCCCGCCTTCAGGCTGTCGGTGACTTCGGCCGCGTTCGCGCCGATCGGCGAGACGATGCCCAGCCCGGTGACGGCGACCCGACGCATTCCGTTGGCGCTCATTTGCCGTCTCCGTCGCCCGTCGGAAACAGGCCGACCCGCAGGCCCTTCGTCGTATAGACCGTCTCGCCGTCGAGCTCGGCCTCGCCGTCCGCGACCGCGATGGCGAAGCCGCGCTTGATGACCTTCTGCACGTCGATCTTGTAACGCAGCAGGGTGCCGCCCGGCTTGACCTCGCCGGCGAACTTCACCTCGCCGACGCCCAGCGCGCGGCCCGGCCCCGGAAGCCCGAGCCAGCCGAGATAGAACCCGACGAGCTGCCACAACGCGTCGAGGCCCAGGCAGCCCGGCATGACGGGGTCGCCCTTGAAGTGGCACTCGTAGAACCAGAGGTCCGGCTTCACATCGAGCTCGGCGACGATGCGGCCGTTGCCGTGTGCCCCGCCGTCGGCGGAGATCTCGGTGATGCGGTCGAACATGAGCATCGGGGGCAGGGGCAACTGCGCGTTGCCCGGCCCGAAGAGTTCGCCCTCGCCGCACTTGATGAGGTCTTCGTAGGTGAAACTGGATTTATGCGTCAGACCGTCCATACCCGTCCCGCTTTGCAAGCGTTCCCCACCCGGGAAACCCTTATCCCCGTGGCCGGAGTCGTTCTATCAGTTGTTCGGCGAACTGTCCGCAATTTGCGGCGCCGGCCCGTGAAATTCCGCTCAGCGTGACACCGCCGCGCGGGCCAGTAAAGGGCGTGCAGCCGCAGGGCCGCGCCCGCGGATTGTGGAAAAATCACATTCCTAATAGGGGTTTATGGCGAAGTTTCGAGAGATTCCTCTTTACATGTCATCCGTTTGACCCAATATTCGTGGCCATGAGCGAATACGACGATACGGCAGCCGGACGGCCCTTTGCGGGCACGCTGCGGCGCCTCAAGGATGCGGGGCTGCGCCCCACCCGGCAGCGACTGGCGCTGGGTCGGCTGCTGTTCGATGCCGGCGACCGGCACGTCACGGCCGAGCAGCTTCATGGCGAGGCGGCGGCCCAGGGTGTGAAGGTGTCGCTCGCGACCGTCTACAACACCCTCAACCAGTTCACCGAGCGCGGCCTGCTGCGCGAGGTGGTGGTCGATTCGTCGCGGTCCTACTTCGACACCAACATCGACGACCATCATCATTTCTTCTTCGAGGATGACGGGCGCCTGCAGGACATCCCGAGCGACGAGGTGGCGGTCACCGCCATTCCCGACGCGCCGGCGAATGCCGAGGTGGCGCGGGTCGATGTGATCGTGCGGCTGCGCGCGCGCAACTGATAATCGTTCTCACCAAGTCTCTGGCGCAGGTGCGTTTTTTCGGTTTGGAACCATTCCAAACTATTGACTCGCGCCATTCGCGGGGACATATTCAAACGAGACGAATTCAAGGATGGCCACGCCGAGGGCGGGGCCTTTCGCGAAGCGGAACGCCCGCGAGCCCCGGACCTGAAAGACCCGGCGGCAAAGAGGGGCGAAACAGACAAACGGTACTTCAAGGAGGCGTGTGATGGCGCTCAAAGGATCCCAGACCGAAGAAAACCTCAAGGCCGCGTTCGCCGGCGAAAGCCAGGCAAACCGCCGCTACCTCTATTTCGCCCAGAAGGCCGACGTCGAGGGCTACAACGACGTTGCCGCCGTTTTCCGGTCGACCG
>JAYPUG010000299.1:0-3322 GCA_038133965.1 Rhodospirillaceae bacterium
AAGCCGTCCGCCTCGGCCAGGGTCACCAGCGTCGCGGTGTCCACACGCGCGCGCCGCCAGACATCCTCCACCGAGGCGTAACCGCCGGCGGGCCGGGCGTCGGCGATGGCGCGCGCGGCATCCTCCTTCAACCCCTTCACCTGCCGGAAGCCCAGGCGCAGCGCGTGTGGGGGCTCATGCGGGGCCTCATCCTGAGGAGGGCTGCAGGCCCGCCTCGAAGGAGGGTGTGGGATGAACTCCAGCGTGTTGTCCCATTGCGAGGCGTTGACGTCCGGTCCGCGCACCGCGACGGCATGCTCGCGCGCGTCGCGCACGATCTGGGCCGGGGCATAGAAGCCCATGGGCTGGCTGTTCAGCAGCGCGGCGGCGAACACGTCGGGATAGTGGCGCTTGATCCAGGCCGAGACATAGACCAGCAGCGCGAACGAGGCGGCGTGGCTCTCGGGGAAGCCGTATTCGCCGAACCCCTCGATCTGGCGGAAGCAGCGCTCGGCGAACGCGGGGTTGTAGCCGCGCGCGGCCATGCCCTCGATCATGCGCCGCTCGAAGGTGTGGATGGTACCGGTCTTGCGGAAGGTCGCCATGGCGCGGCGCAGCTGGTCCGATTCCCCGGGCGTGAAGCCCGCTGCGACGATGGCGATCTGCATCGCCTGTTCCTGGAACAGCGGCACGCCGAGGGTCTTGCCGAGCACGTCCTCCAGCTCCTGCGAGGGGAATTCCACCGTCTCCTCGCCGTTCCGCCGCCGGATATAGGGGTGCACCATGTCGCCCTGGATCGGGCCAGGGCGCACGATCGCCACCTCGATCACCAGGTCATAGAAGTTCCGGGGCTTCATGCGCGGCAGGAACGCCATCTGGGCGCGGCTCTCGACCTGGAAGACGCCCAGGGAGTCCGCCTCGCACAGCATGTCATAGACGGCCGGGTCCTCGGCCGGGATGGTCGCGAGTTCGAGCCGGCGGTCGTAATGGGCCTCCATCAGGTCGAAGGCCTTGCGTACGCAGGTCAGCATGCCCAGCGCCAGCACGTCGATCTTGAGGATGCCCAGCGCATCCAGATCGTCCTTGTCCCACTCGATAACCGTGCGGTCCGCCATGGCCGCGTTCTCAATGGGGACCAGCTCGTCGAGCCGTCCCTTGGTGATCACGAACCCGCCGACATGCTGGGAGAGGTGACGGGGAAAGCCGATCAGCTCGCGCGCCAGCCGCAGCGCCAGCCCCAGCCGGGTGTCGCGCGGGTCGAGGCCCAACGAGCGCACAACCTCGTCGGGAACGCCGTCGTTGGACCAGCCCCAGATCTGGCCCGACAGCGCGGCCACCGTGTCCTCGGTGAGGCCCAGCGCCTTGCCGACCTCGCGCAAGGCCGAGCGCGAACGATAGCTGATCACCGTGGCGGCGAGGCCGGCACGCTCGCGTCCGTACCTCGCATAGATGTACTGGATCACCTCCTCGCGCCGCTCGTGCTCGAAATCCACGTCGATATCGGGCGGCTCGTTGCGTTCGGCCGAGATGAAGCGCTCGAACAGCAGGTCGAGGCGGGCGGGATCGACCGCGGTGATGCCGATGCAGTAGCAGACCGCGGAATTCGCCGCGGAACCGCGGCCCTGGCACAGGATGCCGCGTGCGCGGGCGAAGCGGACGATGTCGTGAACCGTCAGGAAATACGGCGCATACCGCAACTCCGCAATCAGCGCGAGTTCGTGCTCGATCTGGGCCCGCACCTTGTCCGGGATGCCGTCGGGATACTCATCGGGCGGGTATCTTCCGACCGCACCGCGCCAGGCGAGCCGGGCCAGTTCCGCGTCCGGGGTGCGTCCACCGGACACCGGCTCGGACGGGTACTCGTAGCGCAGTTCCTCCAGCGAAAACCGGCACTTGCTGGCGATCTCGGCGGTCCGCGCGACGGCCTCGGGCCAGTCGCGGAACAGCCGCACCATCTCGTCCGCCGGCTTCAGGTGGCGTTCGGCGTTGGCGGCGAGGCGTTTGCCTGCCGTATCGACGGTGCAGTGCTCGCGGATGCACGTCACCACATCGGCCAGTGCGCGCCGTTCCGGGCCGTGGAACCGCACGTCGTTGGTGGCGACGAGCGGTGTCGCGCATGTGTCGGCGATCCGGGCGAGGCGGGCGAGACGGCGCGTGTCGTCGCCCCGGTAGAGATGGCTGGCCGCAAGATAAGTTTCTGATTCAAGTTCGCCGTGTATCCAATTCAGATCGTTTGAGAAATATTCATCCGGACCGTCGGGCGGGATGGCGATCAGGATCTGCCCCGCACCGCGCGCGAAGATGCCCTCGGGTGCCGTCAGGTCGGCCCCGTAGAGGTGACATTCGGCCTTTTCACCGCGCCGCTTTCCCATGGTCAGCAGCCGCGACAGTCGGCCATAGGCCGCCCGGTCCGTCGGCAGGCAGAGAAACGACGGCGTGCCGTCTGCGAAATCGAGGCGCGCACCCGTGATCGCCCGGATTCCTGCCGCTTTTGCGCCAAGGTGTCCGTGCACCACGCCGGCCAGCGTGTTCCGGTCCGTGAACGCGATTGCCGGGTGGCCGAGTTCGGCAGCACGCGCGGCCAGCTCCTCGGCGTGGGACGCGCCTTCGAGGAAGGTGAAGTTGGTCGTCACCTGCAGTTCGACGTAGTCAGGGGTCATGGCCAACGTCTCTTGCTCGTCATTCCGGCTGGAGGCGCGATAGCGCCGGAAGGCCGGAATCCATTGCCGCTGAAATTCGCTGGGCAGGATTCGGCGCTAATGGGTTCCCGCCTACGCGGGAACGACGATTCTTTTGGTTCGTCTTTCATCCGAACAGCCCGTGCAGGAACCAGCGCGGTGGGGCAGCCGGCGCGCGGTCGTAGAGGCCGGCGCGATACAGCCAGAAGCGCCGGCCATCCGCATCCTCGACCCGGTAGTAGTCGCGGATGTCGTCGTTGATCGCCGTGTCGCGGCCCGGCCGGGCGGGTGGCCGCCACCATTCCGGCTCGATCCGTTCCGGCCCCTCGGCGCGAACCACCCGGTGGATTTGCCCGCGCCAGCGGAAGATCACGGGCGGGTCGTCGGGCACGGGAGCCACGGCCTCGACCGGTTCGGGACGTGCGAGCAGGCGGGGCGGGCGGGGCCGGGCGGTATGCCAGGAGCCGGGTTCGGCCGGTTTCATGCGGTTTTCGCGGTGCTCCAGCGCGGGCCGGCCGGCCTGCACCCGCTCGGGCAGGTGGGTGTCGCGGGGTGTGAAGCGGATCACCCCATCGGGGCCCAGCCGCCCGGCCAGCCGGTCCACCAGCCGTTCCAGCGCGGCGGGGTCGGCCTCGCGCGGTTCCGGCGGCTTCGGCGCGGGTGGT
>JAYPUG010000300.1:0-826 GCA_038133965.1 Rhodospirillaceae bacterium
TGTTCGACCACACGCTGCGCACGGCCGAGCAGGCGCGCCAGCAGGCCGACCGGGTCCGCAAGGCGGTCCACTCCGTCCACAACGACTACACCGAGCGCTCGGCGCCCCAGCGGGTGCGCGACTTCCTGCCCGAAGACGAGGCCGAGGCGGCCCTGAAAAAGCGCTTCGCCATCATCCAGACCTGGCGGTCCATCGCGCCGCGCGTCGAGCAGGACCCGCTGGCACTGTGCGACGGCCGGACGATCCCCGAGGAGGGGTTCATCCGCTACGAACGGCGCTATCGCTACCGCACCGGCGAGACCTATCACATCTCCTACAACCCGGCGCACCGCTGGTTCTGGTTTCCGCAGATGACCCGAGACGAGGCGCTGGTGTTCAAGGTTTATGACACGGACGCGTCGGCCGGCGTGCGCTTCACCGCGCACACCGCTTTCGACGACCCGAACACGCCGCCCGACGCGGCGATCCGCGAGAGCATCGAGATGCGGGCTCTGGTGTTCTACGACTGAGCTCGAAGCAAGCGGAACGTCAGGTAACCGTCATCCCGCCATCGACCGCCAGCACGTGCCCGGTCACATAGGCCGCACCAGGGCTGACCAGGTAGGCAACCGCCTCGGCCACGTCCTCCGGTTCGGTCAGGCGGCCCAGCGGGACCTTGGCGATACCGGCCTCGCGGCGCTCGGGTTCGCGCTCCATGAGCTCGGCCCGAAGTTTCGTCGCCGAGGTGCCCGGTGCGACGGCATTTACGCGGATGCCGTGGGGTGCCCACTCCGCTGCCAGATGCCGGGTGATGCCGCCGCTTGCCGCCTTCGAGATACCGTAGGGC
>JAYPUG010000300.1:836-3311 GCA_038133965.1 Rhodospirillaceae bacterium
CACCGCCGCGTCCCGCCGCGATCAGGTGTCGGGCAACGCCCTGCGCCATCAGGTAGCTGCCGGTGACGTTGACGCGCATGATCATCTCGAACTCGTCCGGGGTCACGTCGAGCGCCGGCTTGACCATCAGCGCACCGGCATTGTTCACCAGCGCATCGAGCCGCCCAAAGGCGTCGATGCCGGCCTCGATCGCCGCCGCAATGCTGTCGTTCGAGCGCAGATCCAGCGCGACCGCCGCGCCGCGCCGTCCTTCCGCCTCGATCGCGGCCAGCGTGGCGCCTAGATCGTCGGCGTTCAGCTCGGTGACGACGACGTCGAACCCGTCGCGCGCAAGCGCCCGGGCGATTGCGGCACCGAACCCGTAGGACGCGCCTGTGACGAGGGCCGCGCGAGCCTCCACGGCGCTCATTCGGCCGCGTCCTCGACGTCGGCCGCCTCGAGATACCTGTAGATCTCGGTGAAGTCCGCCCCGGGCATCGCCGCATTTGCCGCGTTCCACAGGCCGGAAATCACGGCCCCCAACCGTTCGGGAGTGCCGGCCGCTCGCACCTCGTCGAGATAGAGCCCCACATCCTTGGTCATCAGCGCCATCGCGAACCCGGCATCGAAGGTGCCGGTCGCAACGCGGTTCGGGAACTTGTCGGCCGAGGCCGTGTTCCGCCCGGTCGAGACATTCACAACGTCGAGGATCGTCTCCATGGCGATACCGTGGCGCTGGCCGAACAGGACGGCCTCCGACGTCGCCGACATGGCGGTCGCGGAAAGGAAGTTGTTGAGGAGCTTCACGGCCTGTCCCTGCCCGGGCGCCGTGCCGACATGGAAGGTGTTTCCGCCCACCGCATCGAACGGTCCCGAAAGCACATCGACCGTGTCCTTCGGGCCCGCCGCGATCACCGTGATCGTGCCGGCAATGGCGCCCGCGCGACCGCCGCTGACCGGCGCATCCACAAAGACGATGTCCGCGGCGTCCAGCGCAGCACCCACGGCTTTCGCCGCTTCCGGCCCCGTGGTCGAGAAATCGACCAACGTTGCTACACGCCGGTCCTGCACGGCCGCGATTTCCTCGCATACCGCGGCAACCACCTTGCCGTCGGGCAGGCTCAGGAAGATCGTGTCGCAGGCGGCGACCAGCGCAGCGATCCCGTCCCCGGCACGCGCGCCCTCGGGCAGCCGCTCGGCCGTTCCGGCCGCATCGTACGCCAGCACGTCGAACCCTGCCGCGGCCAGGTTGGCGCACATGGGCCCGCCCATGTTCCCGAGGCCGATAAATCCGTAAGCTGTCTGGGACATAACGCTCCCCCGCATCCGCAGCCGGTCGCATACCGGCCTTCGCGGTACATTATAGCGGAGCGGACGGCCCATGAGGAAAGCACGGGAGGAAAGAATGGCAGCAGCCCGGGAATGGGAACTCTACGCGGTCAAGTACGCCACCCTGGCCGAACGCAAGCGCAGCGAGAGCTTCTTCCGCATGGACCCCCACGAAGAGGGGGATATGCCCATCGACTACTATGTCTGGGCCGCCGTCTCGCCCGAACAGACGATCGTCATCGACACCGGTTTCGATGCCGCGGAAGCGACCAAGCGGGGCCGGAGCATCATCCGCAGCGTGACCGAGGGTTTGGCGACAATCGGCGTCGAGGCCGCAACGGTCAGCGACGTGATCGTCACCCACATGCACTACGACCATATCGGCGGCCACGACCAGTTCCCGGGCGCGCGTTTCCATCTGCAGGAGCGCGAGATGCAGTTCGCCACGGGCCCGCACATGTGCAGCCACGCGCTGAACGCGTCATTCACGCCCGACCACATCGCCGACATGGTGCGCAACGTCTTCGCGGGCCGGGTGTCGTTCGTCGATGGCAACGCCGAGATCGCGCCGGGGATCACCGTGCACCATGTAGGCGGGCATTCGATGGGGCTGCAGTTCGTGAAGGTTCTGACGAAGCGCGGCTGGGTCATCGTCGCATCGGACGCGACCCACTTCTATGAAAACCTCGAACGCAAACACCCCTTCCCGGTGATCTATCATCTGGGCGAACAGGTGCAGGCCTTCCACACGCTCGAGGCGCATGCCGAGACGCCGCAGCACATCGTGCCCGGCCACGATCCGCTGGTGCTGGCGCGCTACCCCGCGCCCGACGACCGCCTGAAGGGCATCGCCGCACGCCTCGACGTCACGCCGAACGCGTGACCGCGGCCGGGCGCATCACGCGCCCGAGGACACCACGCCGGAATCGTGGAGCGCGGCGATCTCGTCGTCGCCGTAGTCGAGGTCCTGAAGGATTTCCGTGGTCTGCTCGCCCACCTCCGGCGGCGCGACGGCGAAGCTGCTGGGCGTGCGCGACAGCGACACCGGCTGGCGCGTGAACCGCATTTCGCCCAGGGCGGGCGACGTAAGCGGCTGGGCAAGGCCCAGATGCTCCACCTGCTCGTCGGAGAAGATCTGGCCGATATCGTAGATCGGCCCGCACGGCA
>JAYPUG010000301.1:0-2797 GCA_038133965.1 Rhodospirillaceae bacterium
GCCCAGCCCTGGGTGACCCGGGCCATGTTCGACGCGCTCGACAAGTACGAGACGCTGGTCCGCAGCCGGCGCGACACCGAAGACTCCGGCCGCTAGCCGCCCCCGTCAGTTCCATGCCGCCTTCCGGTCGCGGATGCGCGCACCGGCCGCTAGACTCATTCCATGAACCACGAGCCGGACCTGGTCGTGCGGCCCGGAGCGGGCCACAGTGCGACGCTTCTTGCCTTTGGTGCGGAGTACCGCTGCGCCATCGGCCGCGCGGGCGTTCGCGCCGACAAACATGAGGGCGATGGCGCCACCCCGGTCGGCACGTTCGCGCTGCGCCGCGCCTTCTTTCGACCCGACCGTTACGCGGCGCCCGACTGCGCGCTGCCGGTACGTGCGCTCGATCCGGACGACGGCTGGTGCGACGACCCCGGCGATGCGGCCTACAACCGCCTCGTGCGTCGCCCCTATCCCGCATCCCACGAGGCGATGTGGCGCTGCGACGCACTCTATGACCTGATCGTGGTGCCCGGCCACAACGACGACCCGCCCGTCTCGGGTGCGGGAAGCGCGATCTTCATCCATTGCGCCGGTCCGCAATGGGCCCCGACCGAGGGTTGCGTGGCGCTGGCCCCGGGGGACCTTCTCAGCTTGATGGCGCTGCTCGAAACGGGCTCGCGGCTGATCGTCGAAGGCTGACCGCGGTCTAGCTGCGCGGCGGCCGCGCCCCGAACACGCCCGTCCCCACGCGCACATGGGTCGCACCCAGCTCGACCGCCGCCTCGTAGTCGGCGGACATGCCCATGCTCAGCCGGTCGAGCCCGTTGTGTGCGGCAATGCGGGCCAGCAACGCAAAGTGAGGCGCGGCGGGCTCGCCCGCCGGCGGGATGCACATCAGGCCTTCGACCGGCAGCCCGAGGCCCCGGCAATAAGCCACGAAGGTATCGGTGTCGCCGGGCGCCACGCCTGCCTTCTGGGCCTCCTCGCCCGTGTTCACCTCGATGAAGCAGCGCCGCGCTTCGCCGATCCGTTCGAACTCGGCCGCCAACCGATCGGCCAGCTTCTGGCGGTCGAGCGTCTGGATGACATCGAACAGGGCGACCGCATCGCGCACCTTGTTGGTCTGCAGCGGACCGACCAGGTGCAATTCCAGTTCCGGAAACCCGGCGCGGCGCTGTGTCCAGCGGCCCTGGGCTTCCTGCACCCGGTTCTCCCCGAAAACGCGGTGGCCCGCCGCCAGCGCGGCGTCGATCCGCGCATCGGGCTGCATCTTGCTGATCGCGACGAGGGTGACGTCCGTGCTCTGCCGGCCCGCACGCCCTGCCGCGGCATCGATCCGGGAGGTCACGTCCGCGAGATACGCAGCCACCGCCCGATCCAAATCCACGTCCGCGTCCGCACTGTTATCGGTGCCGTTCATTCCGATTGATTCCACGCAATTTTCCCAACGCAGGCAACGTACTATAAAGGCCGCATGTCGAAGCGCATCGAAACCTTTGCCGACTTGATCGCCCCCGTGGGCGAAGACGAGTTTTTCGCCGAGTACCACGACCGCAAGCCGCTGCACATCAAGGCGCCGGCGCCCGACAAGCTCGACGACGTGATGAGCTGGGATGCCCTGAACGCGGTCCTGAACATGACCGCCATCTGGAGCCCCAAGAACCTCAAGCTGGTGCTCGACACCGACACCATCCCCGCCGAGCAGTACTGCCGCGAGGCTGTCGACCGGAACGGCATGGCGGCGCTTCAACCCGATGCCGGGATGATCAAGGACTGGCTGCGCCGCGGCGCGTCCATCGTCGCGAACGACATCGACACCCTGACACCCGGCATGATTTCCGCCGCCGACGCGCTCGAGCGCCGGCTCGGCGGCAAGGCCCAGAGCAACCTTTATTGCTCTTGGTATCAGCATCAGGCCTTTCCGACCCACATGGACACGCACGAGGTGTTCGCGCTGCACGTGGCCGGAGAGAAGGTCTGGCGGCTTTATGAGGGGCGGCTCGAGAACCCGATCGCAAATGCGGAGTTCAAGGCCCGCAGCGACGAGTTTCACCGCGAACAGGCCGGAAAGGTGGCCCAGGAGGTCACGCTCCGGCCGGGCGATATCCTCTATATCCCGCGCGGCCAGTACCACGACGCGCTGGCGTCGAGCGACGGCTGCATCCACCTCGCCTTCGGGGTGACCCACGTCATCGGCTACGACGCCATGATGATCATGTTCGAACGCGCCCTCACGGAACCGATGTTCCGCCAGAACGTGCCGTTCGACGATGACGGCGCCGCGCGCGCCTGGATCGGGAAAATGGGGGCCCGCCTGGCGGAAATCGCCGAAAGCGACGAGGTTTGGGCCGCCTTTCAGAAATTCCGGCGCGGTTTCGGGTATCCGCGCGGTGGTTTCAACCTGCCCGGCGACGCCGTGCGCACAGAGGCGCAGGAAACGTTCCGCGTGGCCCTGAGTGGGCTGACGATCGCCACGATCGAGGGGCGCGCGGTGCTTCAGAGCGAGAAACAAAGGGTTCCGGTGCCGCCGGAATTCGTCCGGCCCATGTCCTGGATCCTGGATCGCGGCGCATTTACGCGGGTCGAGCTGCACGGCGCGTTCCCCGAGACCGCCCCCGAGGCCCACAACAAGCTGGTCCAGGACCTGATCAACATGAAGGTCCTCGCGGCCGCCTGAGGCACCGAAATCGCCGCGCGGCTCCGGCGTGGCCGGTTTTCGCCATGTCCATCGGGGTGAATCGCCCCTCCGGTGCCCAAGCAGCCCACTCAGTGCGGCTTTCCGCCCGAAATGACCGCCTCCGGATTTCTTTGT
>JAYPUG010000301.1:2807-3311 GCA_038133965.1 Rhodospirillaceae bacterium
GTTAAGTGAAATCGTCCCCCGTGATGCCCAAATTTGCATCACCGGGGTCGATTTCACTTAACAGGGCGGTCGATTGGTTCCATTTTTCGCCTGCTTCGAACGGGTTCCAAGGATTCCTGCTGATCTCCTTAATGGGGATGGTTTCGGGGCAAGAGGCTGCAGCTTTTATTCAACGTAAGGAGACAACAATGAAGAAGGCTTTTCTGGCTAGCACCGCACTCGTCGGCGCCGCCATGATCGCTGCTCCGGCGTTCGGCCAGTCGGTCGGCACGGCGGACACGATGGCCGTGACGCTCAACGGTGTCATCGCCACCCAGGTTTCGGTTACCGACCTCGAGGACACCAACGCCAAGGGCCGCGGTTACGCGTTCGAGGTTCCGGAGGCCGAGTTCCACATCCGTGCGGAGAACACCGCCGACAACGGCATCCGCTACGGCTTCGTGTTCGAGGTCAACGCGAACGGCAGCGACACGACCGCGACGGACGAAGCCTATGTCTGGGCGA
>JAYPUG010000302.1:0-3309 GCA_038133965.1 Rhodospirillaceae bacterium
GGCGAGGCCCTGGCGCGCGTGGTGCTGGTCGGGGTCCGACATGGCCGGGTTCTCGCCCATCACGTACATCGCCTTGATGTCGCCGGCACGCGCGGCGTCGACGATTTCCACCACCGTCAGCCCCGGATCGGGGTCGAGGCCCTCGATCCCCCACAGCTTCTCGAACTTCGACCGGACGGCGGGGTCGGCGACCGGCTGGTAGTCGGGATAGACCATCGGGATCAGGCCGGCGTCGGACGCGCCCTGGACGTTGTTCTGGCCGCGCAGCGGGTGCAGCCCGGTGCCCGGCCGGCCGACCTGTCCGGTCATCAGGGCCAGCGCGATCAGGCAGCGGGCATTGTCGGTGCCGTGCACGTGCTGCGAGATGCCCATGCCCCAGAAGATGATGGCCCGCTCGGAAGTGGCGTAGGTGCGCGCGACGTCGCGGATCGTAGCGGCGTCGATGCCGCAGACTTCCGCCATCGCCTCGGGCGGGAAGTCGGCCAGCTTGTCGCGCAGCGCCTCGTAGCCCTCGGTGTAGCCGGCGATGTACTGGTCGTCGACCAGCCCCTCCTCGACGATCACATGCATCATCGCGTTGAGCAGGGCGACGTCGGTCCCCGGCTTGAACTGCAAATGATGGTCGGCGAAGCGGGTCAGCGCGTAGCCGCGCGGGTCCATCACTATCAGCGTGGCGCCGCGCTTGGCCGCGTCCTTGAGGTAGGTGGCGGCGACCGGGTGGTTTTCGGTCGGCCGTGCGCCGATGACGATGATGCAGTCGGAATCGCTGGCCGCCGTTAACGGCGCGGTGCACGCGCCCGAGCCGATGCCCTCCATCTACGCGGCGACCGCGCTGGCGGGGCACAGCCGGGTGCAGTGATCGACATTGTTGGTGCGGAAGCCGGCGCGGATCAGCTTCTGGAACAGGTAGGCCTCCTCGTTGGAGCCCTTGGCCGAGCCGAAGCCGGCAACCGCCTTGCCGCCATGTGCGTCGCGCACACGGGCGAGGCCGGCCGCGGCGAATTCCAGCGCTTCCTCCCAGGTCGCCTCGCGGAAATGGGTCGAGGGGTCGGCGGGGTCGACCTCGTCGTCCCAGCGCTTGCCCACGCCCGCCTTGCGGATCAGCGGCACGGTCAGGCGGTGCGGGTGGTGCACATAGTCCAGCCCGAAGCGGCCCTTGACGCACAGGCGCTGCTCGTTGGCCGGGCCGTTCTTGCCCTCGACCTTCACGATCCGGTCGTCCTTGAGGTGATAGGTCACCTGGCAGCCCACCCCGCAGAAGGGGCAGACGCTATCGACCGTGCGGTCGGCCGCACCGATGCCGACACCGTTCGCGTCCACCATGGTCGCGGGCAGCAGCGCGCCGGTCGGGCAGGCCTGCACGCATTCGCCGCAGGCCACGCAGGTGGAGGTGCCCATCGGGTCGTCGAAATCGAAGACCACTTTCGAGCGTGACCCCCTCGCAGCCATCCCGATCACGTCGTTCGACTGCACCTCGCGGCACGCGCGGACGCACAAATTGCAGTGGATGCAGGCATCCAGGTTCACCGCCATGGCGGCGTGGCTGTCGTCGGGTGCGGGGGAGGCGCTCGCCGGGAATCGGCTTTCGCCAACGCCGGCCCGGTCTGCCCACTGCCAGAATTTCGAGTCCGGGTCGTGCGCCGACGCGCGCGCGGGCTGGTCGGCGGCAAGAAGCTCCAGCACCATCTCGCGCGCCTTGCTCGCGCGTTCGGCGGCGGTGTCCACCACCATGCCCTCTTCGGGCTGCCGCAGGCAGGAGGCGGCGAGCACGCGCTCGCCCTCGACATGCACCATGCAGGCGCGGCAATTGCCGTCGGGCCGGTAGCCCGGCTCGGGCGCGTAGCACAGGTGCGGAATGTCGATGCCCTCGCGCGCTGCGACCTGCCAGATCGTCTCGCCCGGATCGGCGGTGACCGTGCGGCCATCGAGGGTGAAGGTGACGCGTTCGCTCATGACGGGCGAAGGGTGCCGCGTCGGCGCGGTGTCTGTCCAGCGCCGTGCGAGACGCAAACGCCTAGCGGACTTCCAGCAACTCCACGTCGAAGACGAGAGTCGCGTTCGGCGGGATCACGCCGCCCGCACCCCGCGCGCCGTAGCCGAGCTCGGGCGGGATGATGAGAATGCGCCGGCCGCCTTCCTTCATGCCCGCGACGCCCTCGTCCCAGCCCTTGATGACCCGGCCCGCGCCCAGCGGGAAGACGAAGGGCTGTCCGCGTTCGCGCGAGGAATCGAACTGGGATCCGACCTGTCCGGCGTTCAGCAGCCAGCCGGTGTAGTGGACGCTCACATTGTCGCCCGCGGCCGCCTCGTCGCCGTCGCCGACGACGGAATCGGTGTACTTCAGGCCGCTGGCAGTCGTGACCTGCTCCTGTGCCGCCGCCGGGTCCGGCTCGAACGCCGCGACAGTGGCGAAGAGGAACGCTGCTGCCAGCAGGCAAAGACGGGTCGGGCGGATGCGCATGGTCGGTCTCCGTGTCGGTGTATCGGCGGGACGGAGGCTAGAGATGCCGGCCGCCCCGCCGAAATGAACTTACCGTGTGGGTGCGACCAGCACACCCCGCTGCAGCGCGCTTTCGCGCGCACCGTCCGCATACAGCCCCATGGCGTTGGTCTGCTCCAGGAAGCCGAGCTTCGCATAGAAGCCCTTCTTGTCGGGCACCGAGGTCAGGAACACCCGGTCGAAGGGCAGCTTCGCCAGCAGCGATTCCATGAGCAGCCGGCCCACGCCCGTGCCCTGTTCGTGGGGCGCGACCACCACGTCGAAGACGGTGGCGTAATAGACCCCGTCCGAGGTGGCACGTGCCGCCGCGATCAGTTCCTCGCCGCGATAGACGAACGACCATGCGTAGCTGCCGTGATAGGCGCGCGCGATATCGAACGGCTTGCGGTCGAACAGGTTGGCTTCCGCCATGATCGCGGCGAGGCGCCACCAATCGACCGTCGTCAGGTCGTCGCGGATCGTCAGGCTCTGTTTGTGTTCGTCGGTATCGTCGTGTTCGTACATGGTCCGGTTCCCTTCGTTCCGGGGTTTCGCCGGCCCGCGCACGAAAAAACCGCCGTGCAACGGTGCCGGCGGTCCTGGGATCAACTCGCGATGTGGAGGGGTGTTACGCCTTCATCACCGCACACAGGGGACCGCCAACGCTCGCGCGTCGCGCGAGCGCTTTCCAGACGTAATTCGGCATGGCGGTCCGGTTGATCATGGGGCGGGCTCGTAGGCGCCGTGCCGCACCGGGTCAAGCGACAACCGTTGACGGCGGCGGAAAAGAAACGGGAACATGGCAGAAAGGACACAAGGGGGGATTCGAG
>JAYPUG010000303.1:0-3298 GCA_038133965.1 Rhodospirillaceae bacterium
TCGACCTTGAGGTCCTTCCACGGCAGCTTGGCGGGATCGCGCTCGGCCAGCACCGGCACTTCGCCGCGGCCGAAATCGATGCCCTTCTTGCCGGCCTTCACATTCGCCGGGAAACGGCCATGGGCGGTGTCCCACTGAAGCAGATGGGCGTTCGTGGCAATCGAACCGAGATCGTTGATGGCAACAACCTGAATGTCCTTGCGGCCCTGTTCGACGATAGCCCTGAGAACGAGGCGGCCAATGCGCCCGAAACCGTTGATCGCGACCCGTGTCGGCATGATCCTGTCTTGCTCCTTTGCTTGAGACACCCGTAACCGAGTTCAGCCCGCGAGAAGGTCCTTCGCCTTCTTCGCTGCCGCTTCGGCAGTGATGCCGAAATGGTTGTACAAGTCTTCCGCCGGCGCTGATGCGCCGAAAGTAGTCATGGCGACGGCGGCGCCGCGCGCGCCGAGCCAGCGTTCCCAGCCGAAGGCGATGCCAGCCTCGATGGCGATGCGCACGCAATTGCCACCCAGCACCTTTTCGCGTGCCGCGGGCGTCTGCTTGTCGAACAGTTCCCATGACGGCATGGACACAACGGCAGCGCCGATACCGTCGGCGGCCAGCAGGTCGCGCGCCTTCATGGCGATCTCGACTTCCGAGCCAGTGGCGAGCAGCGTCACCTTGCGCGGGCCCTTTTCCGATTCGGCCAGCACATAGGCGCCTTCGGCAGAACGGTTGGCCTTCCAGGCTTCGGTACGCAGCGCCGGCAGGTTCTGGCGGGTCAGCGCCAGGACGGAAGGCCCGTCCTTGCGTTCGAGCGCCAGCGCCCAGCATTCCGCGGTTTCCACCGCATCGGCGGGACGGAACACGGCGACATTGGGCATCGCGCGCAGGCTCATCAGGTGTTCGACCGGCTGGTGGGTCGGGCCGTCCTCGCCGAGGCCGATGGAGTCATGCGTCATGACGTAAATGACGCGCAGGCCCATCAGCGCAGAAAGCCGGATCGAGGGACGGCAGTAATCGGTGAAAACAAGGAACGTGCCGCCGTAGGGAATGATGCCGCCGTGCAGCGCCATGCCGTTCATGGCCGCGGCCATGCCGTGCTCGCGCACGCCGTAATAGATGTAGCGGCCCGCGTAATCGCCCGGTGCGACGGGATCCGTGCATGCGGTCTTGGTGTTGTTCGAGCCGGTCAGGTCGGCCGAGCCGCCGATCATCGTCTCGACCACGGGCGTGATCGCCTCGAGCGCTTCCTGGCTCGACTTCCGGGTCGCCCATTTGGGCGCCTCGGCGGCGAGCATGCGCTTGTGGTCATTGACCGCCGCAGCAAAGCCCGAGGGCAGCTTGCCGGCAACCGCGTCCTCGAACGCCTGGCGCGTGTCGGCAGATGTATCCGCCAGCCGTGCTTCCCACGAAGTACGCGCATCCGCGCCGCGCGCACCCGCCGCGCGCCATGCGTCGAGGATGTCGGCGGGAACCTCGAACGGTGCGTGCGGCCAGCCCAGCGCCTCGCGGGCCGCCGCGATTTCCTCGTCGCCCAGGGGCGCGCCATGCGTGGCGGCGGTCCCCTGCTTGTTCGGAGCGCCGTAGCCGATGACGGTGCGGCACGCGATCAGCGACGGGCGGTCCGTCCCCTTCGCTGCGGTGATGGCGGCGTCGAGCGCGTCGGCGTCGTGCCCGTCCACCCGGGCGACGTCCCAGCCGCTGGCCGCGAACCGGGCGAGCTGGTCGTCGGACACGGTCAGGTCGGTGCCGCCGTCGATGGAAATGTCATTGTCGTCGAACAGCACGATCAGCTTGCCGAGTTTGAGGTGCCCGGCCAGCGAGATCGCCTCGTGGCTTATGCCCTCCATCAGGCAGCCGTCGCCGGCGAAGACATAGGTGTAGTGATCGACCAGGCCGTCGCCGTAGCGTGCATTCATCATGCGCTCGGTGAGCGCCATGCCCACGGCGTTGGCAATGCCCTGGCCGAGCGGGCCGGTGGTCGTCTCGACGCCCGCCGCATGACCGTACTCCGGATGGCCCGGCGTGCGGCTGCCGAGCTGGCGGAAGTTCTTCACCTCGTCGAGCGGCATATCCGGCGAACCGGTCAGGTAGAGCAGCGAGTACAGCAGCATCGAGGCATGGCCGTTCGACAGGATGAACCGGTCGCGGTCGGGCCAGTGGGGCGAACTTGCATCGAACTTCAGGTGGCGCGTGAACAGCACTGTCGCCATGTCGGCCATGCCCATCGGCGCACCTGGGTGTCCCGAGTTGGCGCGCTGGACGGCGTCCATGGAGAGGGCGCGGATGGCGTTCGCCATCTGCGTATGCGTCGCGGGCCCGGCCCGGTTCGGAGAGGCTTCGGTTGCGGCGTCGGTCATGGCTCATGTGCGCGTTTCGCGCGGCGGGAGTGGGTTGGCGCGGGATCGCTCCCGCGAGGGTGGCGCGGCGGCAACATGCCGTCCCCCCACGGGGCCGTCAACGCCTACTTCGGTGGCGTTATCCACCGCGTGGACCGGGGCTTTCGGTGGGGTGGTCCGGTTGACCGGCCGACTCGCGCGCGCCTACCATGCGCTGTGCGGGAGGTGCTTGGCATGTCGAAACTCAGCGATGCGAACGACCGGCTCGACGCTGCGCTCGCGCAGCTCGAGGGCGCGGTGAATGCGAAGCGCGCGGCGAGTGCGCAATCGTCGGAGGCTGCGGCGGAAAATACGAGGCTGCAGGCCGAACTGGAAAAGCTGCGCGCCGACTTCGATACCCTGAACGACACGTCGGGCACCGTATCCAGCCGCCTTGACGACGCGATCGGGCGTTTGCGAAACATTCTCTCGGACTAGCGGAAGGACGCCGTGGCGCAGGTCGAGATCAAGATCAACGGACGCGACTATCGGATCGCCTGTGAGGACGGGCAGGAGTCCCACCTCGCGAGTCTCGCGAAGTATCTCGACGGCAAGGTCGGCGAGCTGGTGAGCGAGGTCGGCCAGATCGGCGACACCAGCCTGATGGTCATGGCGGGCCTGCTCGTGACCGACGAGCTGTCCGACATGCGCGAGGAACTCGAGGCGGTTCGCAACGAGGCGGCCCGCGAGGCCCAGAGCGCCATCGATTCGAGCGAGGACAGGCTCGCGCGGCGCATCGACGAGATGGCCGACAAGATCGAGAAGATCGCGGGCGCACTCGCCGACTAGGTTGCGGCGGGCGTGCCGCGCGCCTACTTTCCTTCCCGGACGGTCTGCTGGGCGTCGCGTCAGGCGACACTTAGTCCCGGAGACCTTACTCATCCACTAGGGAGCTGTCCCTGTCGGGATCGAGGTCTCGGCACTACGGCGCCCAC
>JAYPUG010000304.1:0-1268 GCA_038133965.1 Rhodospirillaceae bacterium
GACATCGACCCTGTCGGTCGGCGACAAGGAAGTTGCCCGCCAGACGCTGGCGAAGAAGGGCGCGATCATGCTCGACGCGCCGGTCAGCGGCGCAGGCAAGCAGGCCGCCGTGGGCGAGATCACGATCATGGTCTCGGGCACGAAAAAGGACTTCAACGCCATCAAGGAAATCTTCCCGGCGTTCACGATGCTCCAGTACCACGTCGGCCCGTTCGGCAACGGCATGAAGCTGAAGATGCTCATCAACATGCTGATCAGCGTGCACGGCGCGGCCTTCGCCGAGGCGCTCACGCTGGCCCAGCTTTCGGGTATCGACCTCAAGGTTTTCCAGGACTGCCTCAAGAAATCCGCCGGCAACTCGCGCGTAATCGAGTATCGCGGCCCGCTGATGGTCGATAACGAATATGCCGACCCGCGCGTGAAGACCGCCGACCTGACGGTCATGATCAAGGACAACAACCTGATCGAGCAGTACGCCAAGGACTACAACGCACCCGTCCCGGTCTTCCAGGCGAGCATGTTCTCGGCCTTCGCCGCGCTGGCCCAGGGCTATGGGAGCGAGGACCCCGGCGTCGTCACCCGCGTCTATGAGCAGATGGCGAACATCCCGCGCAAGAAGACGCGCCGCACGGCGAAGCGCAAGTGACGGTGAGGTCCTGATGGCCCTCGTCACCGGCGTCATCGGCCTCGGCAACATCGGCGGCGGCGTGGCAAAAAACCTCGCCGCCGCCGGTCACCGGGTGCTCGGCTACGACACCGTGCCCGAACGCATCGCGGAAGCCGGCGCCGAGGCGGCAGCGGATGCGGCCGGGGTCGCCGAAACGGCGGACCTGGCCGTCCTCGCGGTCCCGACCCTGCCTGCCTGGCGCGCGACGCTCGCCGCCATTGCGGCCAGCGGCAAGCGTGGCCTCGTCGTCGCCGACCTGTGCACCTTTCCGCTGGACGAAAAGACCGCCGCGCACGAGGAACTGGCGCGCGCAGGCATCCACCTGCTCGACTGTCCCGTGAGCGGCGCCCGACCCCAGGCCCAGGCGGGCGAACTGGCGATGGTCGCCAGCGGAGACGCCGACGCCTTCGCGCGTGTGGAACCCGCACTCAACGCCTTCTGTAGGTCGGTCATCCATGTCGGAGCGTTCGGAGAGTCGGCGAAGCTCAAATACGTCATCAACCTGATCATCTCGATACACAATATGGCCTGCGCCGAGGCGTTCCTGCTGGCGCGCAAGGCGGGGCTCGACCTGCAACTCATGGCCGAAGCGGTGATGCAG
>JAYPUG010000304.1:1288-3269 GCA_038133965.1 Rhodospirillaceae bacterium
TGACGACCCGACGGCCGAGTTGGCCATTCAACTCAAGGACAAGGACGTGATCCGCGAGTTCGCGGCATCGCTCGACTGCCCGACCCCGATGTTCGACGCGACCATGCCCTACTACATCGCGGCGGGCTCGCAGGGCTGGAAACAGAAGGACGCGGCATCGATCCTCGCCGTCCTCGAAGCAATGGCGGGCATTTCGAGAGAGCCGGAAACCTCTTCGGGCGACGACTAGAGCCAGCGCCGGACCCGCGCCGTGTAGTCGCGGTAGGCGTCGCCGAACTTCGCCGTCAGGAACGCCTCCTCGCGTGCGATCACGACCCGGTCGATGACAACGGTCGCCAGAGCCGTCCCTGCCAGGATCCAGGCCCGGTCGATCGCGACCGCCAAGCCGACGCACCCTATCGTCATCGCGACGTAGATCGGGTTGCGCGAATAGGCATAGAGCCCGTGCGCCACCAGCGCCGTCGTCGGATGATGGTGAAACGGGCTCGTGTTCCGGCGTTTGAGTTCCCACGCGGCCATCAGTACGAGGACGAACGCCAGCATGACGAGCGGTCCGCCAAGCCACACCTGCACGTCGGCCGACAGCAGCCGAACCGACACCAGCCAGTCGATGGCGAGTCCAGCGAGCACGCCGGCCCCATAGACCAGCGGCGGCAAGGGGACATGCTCTCGATCCGGAGCGCTGCTGTCCGGCGTCGTGTTCACGAAGGCCGCTACTTCGTGACGGCCGCGTGCAACACCCGGAGGAAGCGCTCGGGGTTCAGGAACCCGCCGCCCCATGTCGCGTCGAGTTCGGCAAGCGGCTTCGCGGCGACAATCTGTTCGACCGTGCGTCCGTCGGCGATCAGCGGGCGAATTCCGTCCCGCGCTTTGATCAGCATGTCGCGGTAGGCGATCAAGTCGCCGCGTTTCGCCACCGGCCCGTGGCCGGGAATGATCACCGTGTCGGCACCGGCCATCCCGAGAACGATATCGATCGCGGCGAAGACGCCGTCGAGCGAGCCGCCCGAACGGGAATCGATGAACGGGTAGAAGCCGTTGAAGAACGTATCGCCCATGTGGATCACGTTCGCTTCGACGAAGTGGATCATCGCGTCACCGTCGGTGTGGGCTGCGGGTACGTGGAACACGCGGATCGTCTGGCCGTTCATGTGGAACGTGGTCGCGTCGCTGAAGGTGACGACCGGCAGCGCCGCGTCGGGTGCCGGCTGCTCCTTGCCGAGCAGGCGCGCGCGCACATTGTCGTGGGCGAAGATCAGAACCCCGGCCTTGCCCAAATTCTCGTTGCCCCCCGTGTGGTCGCGGTGGAAGTGGGTGTTGACCAGGAAGCGCACGGGCTTGTCCGACACGGTCCTGATCTGGTCGAGGATCGCCGTGGTCGCAGGCGCGAACTGGTCGTCGATCATGAACACGCCGTCATCCCCCACCGACACGCCGATGTTGCCGCCCTTTCCATGGATCACGTGGATGCCCGCGTCGGAAACCTTCGCGATCTCCTGCGCTCCCGCCGGTGCCACCAGCGCGCCGAAGATCGCCGAGCAGGCAAGTACAGCCTTCAGATATCGGAACATGTCGTCGCTCCCTTGTTCGATTTCTCCCGAACGGTAGCCGTCGGCCGGCCTTCGAACAATCGCCTGCCCGCTCACATCCGCGTGCGAAGCGGCTTTGACCGGCCCGAACGCCGCGCCTATGATCCCGCCACACGAATTTTGGGGAACACCATGACCGTCAAATACCACCTGATCAGCTCGTTTACGTGACCATGGGTCCAGCGCGCCGTGATCCTTTTGCGCGCCAAGGAAATCGAGTTCGACGTCACCTACATCAACCTGCAGGACAAGCCCGACTGGTTCCTGGAGATCTCGCCCCACGGCAAGGTCCCGGTGCTCAAGGTCGGTGACGAGATCCTGTTCGAGTCCAACGCCATCGCGGAGTACCTCGACGAGGTCGTGGAACCGCGCCTGCACCCGGAAGACCCGCT
>JAYPUG010000305.1:0-3247 GCA_038133965.1 Rhodospirillaceae bacterium
ATGTTAAACCTTTTTTACACATTTAAACCAGTACCTTAACGTTGAAAACGTCATTCCCTAGTGTGTTGTGGCGTAGTTTGCCCGGGCGGCTTCGACCTGGGCCATCACGCTCAGGTCGCCCGCCTTCCAGGCATCCAGGACCGGCGCAATGGCATCGAACGGCTGATAACCGATCGTCAGCGCCGCCATCGTGTCGTCCTCGCGCAGAACGACCGTTGGAAAACCCGTCACGCCGGATTGTTGGCACCAGGCGAAGTCGCTGATCGTCTCCTCCTTCGCCGCTTCCGATTCAAAGGCCTGCGCGAAGGCATCCGTGTCGATGCCCTCCGCCTCGGCATAGCCGACAAACGTCTCGAGCTGCGTCGTGTCGGTGTCCTCGACGTAGAAACCCTTGTGGATGCGCTCGTAGAACGACATGAGCGCGTTCGGCTGGAGGTTTCGCACAACCACGGAGGCCCGGCACGCGGGTTCGGTATCGAGTACGAAGCCCTCCCGATCGAAGAACGCATAGTTGAACGGTTGACCCGTGGCGGCCGCGACCTGTTCCCAATGGTGCTTGATGCGGGCCTTGTACTCGTCGCTCATGGGGTCGCTGTCGAAGGCGTGCAGCCCGCCGACAATCAGGCGCAGCGGCGCGTGTTCGCCGTAAGTGGCCTCGATCTGGCGCAAAACGGGCGAAAATCCCCAACACCAGGAACACATGGGGTCGCCGATATAGATGATTTCCTTGTCCATAGGTCCACCCTAACCCGGCGGACGTGCCGTATGCGAACGCCGCAGCGGCACATCACCCGGGAATTTCGATCACCATGCCGTCGTAGCCGGGCTCGACCCCTTCGGGCAGCATCGCTGCGAGGCGCGCATAATCGACCCTGTGGCTCATATGGGTCAGGATCGTGCGCCGCGGCCCGATCCGCTCGACCCATTCCAGCGATTGCGTCACGTGGCTGTGGGTGGGATGCGGGTGCACGTTCAGCGCATCGACCATCCAGACCTCGACGCCATCGAGGATGTCGAAGGCCTCTTCGGGCAGCATTTTCACGTCGGTGCAGTAGGCGAACGGCCCGAAGCGCAGTCCGAGCGACGGAAACCGCCCGTGGTCCTGGACGAACGAGCGAATTTCCATGCCCCCGGCTCTGAAATCGCCGGAAACCCCGTGCGGCGTGATGCACGGACGCCAGAATTGGGGGCCACCCGGCGGGTACGGCTCGAATACGTACGGGAACCGGCTTTTAAGGATTTCAATGGTTTCCGCGCTTGCGTACGCGTCGATCGGGCCGCCCAGCTGTATGTTGAGCGCACGTATGTCGTCGATCCCGTTCACATGGTCCGCATGGGCATGGGTAAAGACGATGGCGTCGATGTCCCAGATCTGCGCAGCCAGCAACTGCATCCGCAGATCGGGCGAGGTATCGACGAGGACGGTGCCGCCCTCGCCTTCGACTATGATCGACGGGCGGGTCCGCAGGTTCCGGGGATTGTCGCGGTCGAGATCGGCCCAGCCGTCCGGCCCCATCGCCGGCGTGCCCGAGGAACTGCCGCACCCGAGAACCGTGATCCTCACGAAGATTCGGGCCTTTCGGCGCGTGTGAACAACCGGAAGAAGTTCTCCGTCGTCTGCGCCTGGATGTCGGTCTCGGAGACGCCGCGCACATCCGCCAAAACGGCTGCCGTATGGGCGACGAAGGCCGGCTCGTTGCGCTTGCCCCGGTTGGGTATGGGCGCCAGGAACGGTGCGTCGGTCTCGACCAGGATGCGGTCGCCGGGCACATCGCGCGCAATATCGCGCAGGTCCGCAGCGTTCTTGAACGTCAGGATGCCGGAAAAGCTGATGTACATGCCCAGATCCAGTGCTGCCTCCGCCAGCCCGCGCCCGGACGAGAAACAGTGCATGACGCCCGTAAACGCGCCCTTTTCCATCTCTTCGGCGAGGATCGCCGCGCAGTCCTCGTCGGCATCGCGCGCGTGCACGATCAGCGGCAGCCCGGTTTTGCGCGCGGCAGCGATATGGGCGCGGAAATTTGCTTCCTGGCGGTCGCGCGGGCTGCGATCGTAGTAGTAGTCGAGCCCGCTCTCGCCAATGCCCACGACGCGGCTGTTTTCCGCCAGTTCCACGAGCCTGTCGGGGGTGTCCACCCCCTCCTCGCCCGCCTGATGCGGGTGCACGCCGACGGAACACCAGACGTTGGGATAGCGTTCGGCGACGGCACGGACACCCTCGAAAGTGGTCAGGCGCGTCGAGATCGTGACCATCGTCGCCACGCCGGCGTCACCCGCACGTGCGACCACGTCGTCGAGCTCGCCGGAATAATCGTTGAAATCGAGGTGGCAGTGGCTGTCGACGAGCATGATTCGCGTCCGCGGCCCTCAGTCCGCGGCCTCTTCCTCGACATAGCGCGGGAAAACGGGGCTCGGCTTGGGAAGTTCGGTGCCCGCCGCGAGCGCATGGTCCATGTCCAGATGGGCGAAATCACGGGTTTCGGCGGCAACCGACAGCTGGTCGAGCATCCGTGCCGCGGATTCGGGCATCACGGGCTGTACCAGGATCGCAAGACGCCGGATGGTCTCCGCCAGCACGTAGAGCACGGTGGCCATGCGATCCGGGTCGCTCTTGCGCAACTCCCACGGCGCCTGGGCATCGACATATCGGTTGGCATCGCCCACCACCTGCCAGATCGCCTCGAGGCCGCGATGGAAGGCCTGGCGCCCAAACTCTTCGCGTGCGGCCGAAAGCGCGCTCAACGCCGCATTCAGCAGCGTTTCGTCATCGGCGGTGAAGGCCCCCGGCTGCGGGACCTGCCCGTCGCAGTTCTTGGCGATCATCGACAGCACGCGCTGGGCAAGGTTGCCCAGATCGTTGGCAAGGTCGCCGTTGATGCGCGCGACCATGGTCTCGTGGCTGATGTAGCCATCGTTGCCGAAAGGAACCTCGCGCAGCAGGTAGTAGCGTACGGGGTCGAGCCCGTATTGCTCGACCAGGTCTTCGGGCCGCACGACGTTGCCGAGCGACTTCGACATCTTCTCGCCCCGGTTGAGCAGCCAGCCATGGGCGAAGACGCGCTTCGGCGGCTCCAGCCCGGCTGCCATCAGGAACGCCGGCCAGTAGACCGCGTGGAAGCGCAATATGTCCTTTCCGACCATGTGAAGATCGGCCTTCCAATATTTTGATACAATGTCGCTTTCTTCGTCGGGTTAACCGAAGGCGGTGATGTAGTTCGTCAGCGCTTCGAGCCACACATACATGATG
>JAYPUG010000306.1:0-3240 GCA_038133965.1 Rhodospirillaceae bacterium
GCGGGCCACCATGTTTCACGCGGTCTCACCGGCGGTGCCCGTCGAGGCGACGGCCGGCGGGTCGAGCCCGTCGAGCTCCGGCCAGTCGTCCGGCGACAGCGGGTCGAGCGTCACCGGCGCGCCGGAGGCCAGCAGTGCATCGACGCGCTGGATGCCCTCCTCGGGCTCGAGCGAGCAGACGGCATAGACGATGGCCCCGCCGGGCCGGACCATGTTCACCGCGGCGCGCAGCAGCCGGTCCTGGACCATGGTCGCGCGCCGGATGTCGTCCTCCGAGCGGCGCCACGGGATGTCGGGGTGCCGCCGGATCGTGCCCGTCGCCGTGCAGGGTGCGTCGAGCAGCACGGCATCGAAGGGCTGGTCGGGCCGCCATTGCGCGGCATCGGCGCAGACGATCTCGGCGTCCAGCCCGGTCCGGGCGAGGTTTTCCTGGAGCTGCCCGAGCCGCGCGCCCGAAATGTCGAGCGCGGTGACCGACGGTCCCTTGTCCGCGATCTGCAGGGTTTTCCCGCCGGGCGCGGCACACAGGTCTGCGATGCGCGCACCGGCATCGTCGCGCAGAAGCTTTGCCGGCAGTGCGGCTGCGGCATCCTGGACCCACCAGACCCCCTCGTCGAAGCCCGGCAGTTCGGACACGAGACCCCCGCCGGCCCGGCGCAGCGTGCCGCCCGGCAGGATCTCGGCATCCAGCTTCGCGGCCCATTCGCCCGGGTCTGCGCGGTGGGAAAGGGTGATGTCGAGGGGTGGTTCGGCGAGCTGTGCTGCTGCGATCGCGCCGGCGGTGTCACCGCCATAGGCCGCGCACCAGCGCTCGAACAGCCAGCGGGGCACGTTGGCCGACGCGTCGAGGCCCTCGGGGAGTTCCGCCTCGCCCCGCGCGACGCGGCGCAACACGGCGTTCACCAGCCCCTTCAGTGTGCCGCGCCGGTAGCGCGCGGCAATCCGGACCGCGCAATCGACGGCGGCATGGGCGGGAGTATCCAGGTGCGCCAGTTCGGCGACACCGGCCCTGAGGATGTTGCGCACCCGGAAATGCCGGGGTGCGAGCGGGCGGTCGAGACAGGTGTCGATGCGCGCGTCGATCTCGCCCAACCGGCGCAGGGTCGTCGCAACGAGCCGGCGCGCCAGCGCCCGGTCACGCGGGTCCAGCGCCGCCAGCCCCTTGTGTTCCGCGAGCGCGATATCCAGCGCGACGTCGCGTTCGAGGACGGCGTCGAGAATGTCTGTCGCGGCGGTTCGGGCGTCTGCCATGCGCGTCTTATGCCTGAAAAAACAAACGGCCGCAGCGGGGAGCCGCCGCGGCCATTTGCCGTGGGTATATGCCGTCGCGTCAGGCGGCGGCCGACTTGTCCTTGCGGATGTAGGCGACCTCGCAATGCGCGGAGCAATACGGACGCCCCGGAACCGTGTCCTCCTCGCAGAAGCGGAAGTCCGTGTCGCCCGGATCGCCGATCGGCCACAGGCATTCCTTGACGTCGCCGCCCTTGCGCGCGAGCGGCGGGAGCGCGGGTTCCGATGCGCGCGTGCCGCCGTCCGGCACGATCTTCTCGCCGCCGATTTCCTCGTCCGCCATGGTGCCGCGCAGCGCCTTGGCCTCGAGAGCGCGATCGATCGCGCGGTTGCGCCGGCGCGAGCCGGTTCCGTTCCCGCGAATGGGCGACGGCCGGCTTTCCAGGCCCAGCCGGTGCGCCTTGCCGATGACCGCGTTGCGCGTCACGCCGCCCAGTTGCACCGCAAACTGGCTAGCCGACAGGCCCTAGGCCCACAATTCGCGCAGCAGCCCGACCCGGTCATCCGTCCAAGACATCGCTACGATTCCCGATCGTCAGTTGGCCCCTCGAGCCGCACCAGAACGGCCTCAATCCCGGATCGGAGCCTAGATCATGTGGGAATAGAGGGGCAAGACCACAAAATCGGGTAGTATCCCCAATATGTGGACAATATTGGGTGTTCTCACCCAGATTTTGGGGTGAAATCGCGTTCATCGGCGGCCCGGACCGCTGTCGGGCACGCTGCCGCGCCGCCGGCGCACCGGGGCGTCCTGTGACCACGGACCGGGGGCCGGGACTGGTTGCGCTGCGTCGTAACTATCTGATGTACTGGACATTTCACGCAATCTCGCCACCCGGTTCGCGGTTGCGGGATGGGTTGAGAATAGGCTGTCGTGCTTGTGGGCGTGCAGCGGGTTGACGATGAACATGTGGGCCGTCGCCGGATTGTGCTCGGCCGCCTGGTTGTCGATGCGCCGTGCGCCGGCCTCGAGCTTCTCGAGCGCGTCGGCCAGCCAGCCGGGATTGCCGCAGATTTCCGCACCCATCCGGTCGGCCTCGTACTCTCGGGTGCGGCTGATCGCCATCTGCACCACCATGGCTGCCATGGGCGCGAGGATCATCATCGCCAGCACGCCGACGATGCCCAGCGGATTGTTGCGGCTGCCGCCGAAGAACAGGGCGAAGTTCGCCAGCATGGAGATGGCGCCGGCGAAGGTGGCGGTGATCGTCATGATCAGCGTGTCGCGATGCTTCACATGGGCCAGCTCATGGGCCATCACGCCGGCCACCTCGCGCTCGTTCATCATGCGCAGCAGGCCGGACGTCGCGGCCACTGCGGCGTTCGCGGGCCCGCGGCCGGTCGCGAACGCGTTGGGCTGATCGTTGTCGATCAGATAGACGCGCGGCATCGGCAGGCCGTCGCGCGCGGCGAGGTCAGCGACGATGCGGTGGAGCGGATGGTTCGCGTCCACCTCGCGCGCCCGGTAGTAGCGCAGGACCGCCGCGCCCGAGTTCCACCAGGCGAAGACGTTCATTGCGGCCGCGGCGGCCAGCGCGATCAGCATGCCCGCCTCGCCCGCGAGCAGGAAGCCGACGCCCATGAACAGCGCCGTCATCGCGGCGAGCAGCATGGCGGTGCGGAAATAGTTGGACATGTTCAGCTCTCGCTCCGGGATAGCCCGCCTTGGCAAACGGGCAACGATGGTCCATATCAGCCCCATGGCCAACACCGACGACAACATAGCCGAAGCCGCGCCGCGCTACCGCCAACGGATGCCCGTGGATGCAAGTGCAGCACCACAATCCGTCCAAAATGCGGCGGATTCAGCGTCGGAGATGTCGGATCCCCAGGCCGCGGATGCAGCAGACGACCCGAACCGGCCGAAAGAGCTTGGCGGCCCGAAGGGCCCCGAACCCACCCGCTTCGGCGACTGGGAACGCGACGGGCGCTGCGTCGATTTCTGACGCG
>JAYPUG010000307.1:0-3198 GCA_038133965.1 Rhodospirillaceae bacterium
GCGCTGATGGGCTTCTCCTATGGCGGCATGTCCACGATGCTCGCCGCCTTCGAACAGACCGCCGCGACCCTGAACCCGGACGGCCCGCGCTTCGCGGCCCATGTGGCGTTCTACGGCCCCTGCCTTGCGCGCTTTGACGATGTCACCGCGACCGGCGCGCCGGTCCTCATCCTGGCCGGGGCGGAGGACGGGATTGTCGACCCGGAGCGCTGCAACGAGATTGTCGAGGACCTGCGCAAGGGCGGCGCGCAGGCCGAGTTCGTGGTCTATGAGGGCGCATACCACCAGTGGGACGGGCGCTTCGCCGGGCCGCGCATGATCGGGCGCAACCTCGCGCCGTGCGAATTGACCGTGAACGAGAAGGGTGTCGTGCGCGACACCTTCACGCTTTTGCCCATGTCCGGGCCGTTCCTGCGCAAGGTGATCCTGGGCACCTGCGTCGCCAGCGAGGGTTACCTGATCGGTCGCGACGATGCCGTCCGCGCGCGCTCGAACGCGGATGTGGGTGCCTTCCTGATGCGGGCGTTCAACGGCGGCAACTAGACGCCAACCCGGCGCATGCCGACCCGGGACGCTCAGTCCTTCAGCGGCTCGGCCCAGCCCGGCGGGACCGGCACGCGGAACGTGTTCAGCACCACCGCGACATGGTTGTAGTGGCCGAAGATGGCGATGAGTTCGACCAGCTTGGACTCCCCGAAGGTGTCGATCGCGCGACCATAGACCTCGTCGCTCACCTGCCTCGTCTCCAGCAGTTCGCTGAACAGGTCGTAGGCCGCTTCCTCGTCGGCCCGGGCGAAGACCGGACGCATCCGCGCCTCGATGGCATCGACGATCGCCGGGTCGAGGCCCGCGTCGAGCGCTTCGACCTTGTGCACGCACCACTCGACCTGTGCCGACCAGTGCCGCGCGACAATCAGGATGACGAGCTCGGATATCCGCTTCTCATGGGTCGATCCGTGCCGCGCATAGTCGCCCAGCGCGAACGCCCGCTCGGCCAGCGGCGGACACCGCAGCCAGGCATTCATCGGCCCGATGATCTGCCCGGTCTTGCTGGCGATCATGCGCTCGGCAGCAGCGCGCTGCGCATCGTCCATGTCCTCGACGGTCAGGCGACGCAGCCGCCCGTCCATATCCGTGTCTGCAGTCTGATCGTTCATTCGGTCGGGTTTCCGTTTTCCGGGGAAAAGTCGGCCGCGCGTTGCGCCATCACCACGAACAGCGGGTCGGAAGTCAGGTCCGGCGGCGGCGACTGGGTGTGGCGGGGTTCGTCGAACCCGTCTGCGTGGCGGAAGTACATGCCCACCAGCCCGACATGGGCGGAATCGTCGAGCGCCCGCCAGATCGCGACCGCCTTGGACGGGAAACAGCGGTTCGAGAAGGAGACCGCACAGATCCCGCCCGGCACGAGCACCCGCGCGATGTCGCCGAACACTTCGAGCGGGCGCGTCAGGTACTGGACCGACAACGCAATCACACAGGCATCGAAAACACCGTTGTCGAAGGGCAGGCGCGGATCGGCATTCAGGTCGTGGACGACGCGTTCGTTCAGGCGCGGGTTGGCGTCCAGTTCCGCCCGATTCATGCCGAGACCCGCCACCGTGCCGTAGGACACGTCATCGGGCAGGTGCGAGACCCAGCTCGACATCAGGTCCAGAATCCGGCCACCCGCCGGCAAATGGTCGCGGTACCAAGCGATCAGACGCCCGCGCGCCGCGTCGTCGAGATGCTGGACCATGCGCTCGGGCACATAGAACCTGGCGTCGTCGCCCTCATCGAAGCGCGAGAAATGCTCGGGCTTGAACGGAGTGTGGGGTTCCCGCGTGCGGAACACGGGATCAGAATCCGCGCGCCGCGCCGTCGCTTCGCGGATCGGCGCCCGCCTCGATCATGCCATCGGGCCGGCGCACCAGCGCACCGGCGTGCCCCATCAGATCGCTGAAGGGTTCGACGATTTCGATGTCGTGCCCGGCTTCCACAAGCGCATCGATCACCCCGTCGCCAAAGCGTGGCTCGATCTTGAGGTTCGTGCTGTCGGTGCCCCAGGTGCGCCCGAGCAGCCAGCGCGGCGCGGTGATCGCTTCCTGTACCGGCATGCCGTAGCGCACGATCCGGCTGAACACGGCCGCCTGGGTCTGCGGTTGCCCCTCGCCGCCCATGGTGCCGTAGGACATGATCCGGCCGTCGTTGAGCCGCGCCAGCGCGGGGTTGAGCGTGTGGAAGGGCTTGCGGCCGGGTGCCAGCGGGTTGAGTGCGGCCGGATCCAGCGCGAAGCTCGCACCCCGGTTCTGCCAGGTGATACCCGTCCCGGGCAGGACCACGCCCGAGCCGAACTCCCAGTAGAGGCTCTGGATGAAGCTGACGGCGTTGCCGTCGCGGTCGATGACGCCCATCCAGATCGTATCGCTTTCCGTCCCGCCGCGCCGCCAGTCCGACGCCTGCACCGGATCGACCGCACCGGCCAGGCGGGCGAGCGTATCGGTGTCGAGAAACGCCTCGGGTGGCGGGTCCATATGCGCCGGGTCGGTGATGTGCGCATCGCGGATGGCAAAGGCCCCCTTGGTGGCTTCGACCAGAAGGTGGACGAAGTCGAACCCGTCGGGTGCGTCGCAGGCCAGCCGGTCGAAGGCCCCGAGGATCAGCAGCGAGGCGAGGCCCTGGGTCGGCGGACGCATGTTGTAGAGGGTACCGGACCCGATCTTGAGCGACAGGGGTTCGACCACCTGCGCCACGTGGGCCGCCAGGTCATCGCCGGAAACCGGGCTGCCCACCGCGTCCAGCTCCGCGGCCAACGAGCGCGCCAGATCGCCGCGGTAAAAATCGTCCGTCCCCGCTTCGGCAATGCGCGCCAGGGTCGCGGCGAGGCGCGGCTGGCAGAACACGTCGCCGCGCGACGGCACCGCCCCGCCGGGGGTATAGACCTCGGCGAATCCGGGCACACCGTCCATTTCGGGCAGCTTGTCGGCGGTGTTGCGCACCTGGCCCGCCGTCACGGCAACGCCTTCGTTGGCATAGCCGATGGCAGGCGCCAGCAGGCGTTCGAGGGGCATCACGCCGCCCCAGCCGCGCGCAATCTCCTGCGCCGCGCCCCAGCCCGACACGGTTCCCCCGACGGTCAGGGCCGCCAGCGGTCCGCGCGACCGGCACGGCACAAGCCCCCCCCACCCGGACCCGGCGATGGTGGCACCCCCACCCCCCCCC
>JAYPUG010000308.1:0-3187 GCA_038133965.1 Rhodospirillaceae bacterium
CTGCTGCTCCGCCTGAAAAAGCGCCTCACCCCGTTCCGCATCACCTTCGAATCCGCCTCGGTCGGCATCACCCACACCGGCCTCGACGGCCGCTGGCTGCGCGTCAACGACCGGATGCTTTCGATCACCGGCTACATGCGCGACGAGCTCATGCAGATGAGCTACCGCGACATCACGCTTGAGGCGGACCGCGGCGAGGATTTGCGTCTGAACCGCCAGATCGTCAGCGGCGAGATCGATTCCTTCCAGATGGAGAAGCGATTTCGCCGAAAGGACGGGCGCATCATCTGGGCCAAGGTCACGGCAACGCTCGCACGCAAGGACGACGGCACGCCCGACTACTACATTGCCATCGTCGAGGACATCGACGAACTCAAGCGTTCTGAGCTGACCCGAATGGAAAATGAGGCCCGCTTCCGCGCATTCTGGGACAACAGCCCGTTCAATCAGAGCGTGAAGGATGCCCACGGCCGGCTGGTCGAGGTCAACCGCACCTACCGGGAGACCTTCGGAATCTCGGACCGGGACGTAGCCGGCTTCTCCGACACCGAGGTGCACGGCAGCGACTGGGCCCCCACGATCGACGCATTCGACCGCGAGGTCCTGCAGTCGCGCACGACGCGGACATCCGACATCCAGCTGCCCGGCAAGGGCGGCGCCGAACTCACGATCCGGGTGACGAAGTTCCCGATCTATGACGCCGACGGCCATGCGGTCGGCGTCGGGGGAATCTCGTACGACATCACGAACCAGATCCGCAACGCACGCGAATTGCGCGAACGCGAGGAGAGGTTTCGCGCCACCTTCGAGCAATCGGCGGTCGGCATCGCCCATCTCTCGTTCGACGGCCAGTGGCTGCGCATCAACGCCCGGCTGTGCGAGATGCTGGGCTATTCGGAACAGGAGCTGCGCCGGCTGTCGTTCGACCAGATCACGCATCCCGACGATCTGGCCGAGGATCTGCGTGCCCGCAACGCGATGCTCGCCGGCGAAACCGACGTCTTCGTGCGCGTGAAGCGCTATATCCGGAAGAACGGAACACCGCTCTGGGTCCAGCTCACAGGCTCCAAGACAGAGCGCGTCGGTGACGACCCCCCCTATGTGATCATCGGCGTTCAGGACATCAGCGAACAGATGGCGGCCGAGTCCGGGCTCGCAGCGCGAGTCGTGCAGCAAGCGGCTGTCATTCAGCTCGGCCAGCTGGCCCTGGCGCAGGACGATCCCGACACCCTGATCCAGGCCACCGCCGAACTGGTAGCGGAAACCCTCGGCGTCGATGCCTGCATGATCTCGCGGTTTGTGGCCGCCCCGGGCGAGCTGGAGATCACCGCCGCAAGCGAAGGGGGGAAGAAATATCTCGGATGGGTCGTTCAGCCGAAGCACCGTGAAACGGGCGAGGTGTTCGCCAAGGTTTCCGAGGATGCCGTCATCTGGAACAACACGGACCCCGACAGTCCCGATCTCGACAGCCCGATACTCCGGGATTTCGGAACGAAATCCGCTGCGAGCGTTGTCATCGGGGTCGGAGGTGCAGCGAGCGGCGTCCTTGTTGTTCATTCAAAGACAAACCGCGAGTTCACGAACGACGATCTCACTTTCCTGAAGTCGATCGTGAACGTGCTGGCCGCAGCGCTCACCCAGAACAGGATATCGTCCGCCCTCGCCGAGCGCGAAAATATGCTCAACACGGCGCTGGACACGGCAGCAGACGGCATCATTGTGGCCAACGCCGATGGCGACATCGTTATGTCCAACAATGCGGCTGAGGACATCTTCGGTTACGCCGCTGACGAACTTGCCCGCAAGAACCTGCGCGACCTCGTCCCGGTCAGCTACGATTCCGGTGCGGCGACCGGCGGTACGGTGCGAATGCAGCTCTCGGCCCGCGAAATGATCGGTGTGCGCCACGACGGTACGCGCTTCCCCATCGAGGTCGCCATGACCCATTTCGATGGCCCGGACGGCATCATGCACACGGCACTCGTCCGCGATATCACCGAGCAGAAGAATCTGCAGTCACAGCTGATCCAGGCCTCAAAGCTCGCGACCGTCGGCGAGATGGCTGCCGGAATCGCGTACGAACTCAACCAGCCGCTCAACATCATGCGAATGGCCGCTGACAACGTCCTGATCCGCCAGGATGCCGGAACGGCCGACCTGGAGTATGCGGCGGAAAACCTGGAACTCATCAGCGAACAGGCAGGCCGCATGGGCAAGATCATCCTGCACATGCGGGTGTTCAGCCGGCAGGAGACATCGGATTTCGAACCGTTCGATCCGGCGCAATCCGTCCGCAATGCTTGCGACCTGATCGGCCCCCAGCTCGAACTCGACAATGTGGAACTGAACGTCGACATCCAAACCGAAGGCGTCCTCGTCAACGGCATCGGTTCGCAGCTCGAGCAGGTCCTGATCAACATGATCACGAACGGCCGGGACGCCATCCGCGAAAACGCGACGCAAGGCAACAGCAATGATGTCATCGGGTCCGTGGACGTTTGCCTCGAACACCTTCGCGACGAACAGGCCGTTTCGATCCGGGTGCGCGATACAGGCGGCGGCATCGCGGAGAAGACGCTCGAGCGGATATTCGATCCGTTCTTCACCACCAAGGAAGTCGGTGTCGGAACCGGCCTCGGGCTATCGGTGAGCTACGGGATCGTCAACTCGATGGGCGGGCAAATCAGCGCCTAGAACATCGAGGGCGGATGCGACTTCTGCGTAAGATTGCCGACCATAGGCCGCGGAGCACGAAGCGCGGATACGCTTATAGCGCAAGCCCAAGGGCTTCAATAACGATCCGCCGCAGTACGCGGAGCGGGATCGGCTTCTCGATGATCGTGAAAACGTTCGGACGGCGCTTGAAAGCCGCCTCCAGCGATGTCGGGTCACCCGTCATCAGGATGATCTTCATGTCGGCGCTGCGCGTGGCGAGTTCGTCAACCGCGGTCACGCCGTCCATGACGGGCATGCGTATGTCCATGATCACAAGGTCGGGGCCGGGCGCATCGATGAGATCGAGCGCCTCGCGTCCGTTGCCCGCCTCGAAGATGCCGACATCGAGGTCCGACAGGCTCTGGATCAGCTGACCACGCTGCATCCGTTCGTCATCGACTATGAGAACGGAGCGCCGGTAGGCTGCCGCAATCGGGGAGTTGTCGTAAGCAAATGCCATCCAGGTCGCCTT
>JAYPUG010000309.1:0-3159 GCA_038133965.1 Rhodospirillaceae bacterium
GGATTGTGAATCAGGACCACGTCTTCGCCGGTCGCTTCGGCGACACGTTCGGCTTCGTGTCCTGTCACCACGATGACCGGCGATGCGCCCGCTTGTGTGGCGGCATCGATTGCGTGCCGGATCATGGGCTTCCCATCGACGGGGATCAGGAGCTTGTTCTCCGCGCCCATGCGCCGCGACTGGCCGGCAGCAAGGATGACGGCGGCGAAGCGCGGGGCTCCGCTTTCGGCACGTCGATCCCGGGGTGCGGCTTTCGTTCGGGGCAGGGGGCGTGAGGGGATCTCCTTCAACAGGCCGCCGACGCCCATTCGCATGATGTGCGCGCCATCGACCGGGATCCCGGCGAGTATCCTTTCGAGTAGGATATCGTTGCCGCCCGGGCGGGACGATCGGGCGGAACCGGGAAGTGCCAGGATGGTCGCGCCGTCGAGTTCCGCAAGAACGGTCAGGTTTCCCGGATCGACGGGCATGCCGAAATGCAGGATATGGCCGCCGGCCATCTCGATTCCGGCGGGAACGACATCGCGCCGGTCCGTGGTCGCCGAGGCACCCACGACGAGAATGATGTCCGCCCCGACATCTCGGGCAGTGCCGATTGCATCCGAGATTCCGTCACTCGTGTGCGCGATCGTGCAGCTATACATCAACTCGCTACCGAGCGCTTCGACGCGCGTCCGGACAACATCTTCCGCCTTCGCGATCAGCCGCTCCGGAAGTCCCGGCAGGCGCGTCTGCACGAGGGCAATCCTGCGCGGCGCGTAGGCCCGCACGCCGACGCGCCCACCATTCGATGCGAATGCCGACTGTTCGGCGCGTACGAGGTTCGCTTCCGCGACGGCAAAGGGGATGATCTTCACGGTTGCGACCACCTGGCCGGTCTCGACCCGGTCCCAGGGGTGGAGCGTCGAGGCGGTGATGCCCTCATCCACGGCATTGATTTTGTCGATGGTCGCGGGATCGATGTCGGCGATGCCATCGTGCATGGCGAACAGGTTGACCCGGCCCGTACCGGCGACGCCGGCGCGAACGCCGTCACCGGACATGGCATCGGCGAGCCTGCGCGCGGCATCGTTCTCGCCCACATCGCCGTCTTCGAAGATTGCGACGGTCACGGTCTCGACACCGTCAGCGGCGAGACGGGAGATATCCTCGGCGGTCAGGATGCGTCCCTTGCGGTATTTCTGCCCGCCGAGGGTCTGGCCGTGGACCAGAAGCGCTCCTTCGGCGTCGCTGACCGGGACGGGTCCGAACTTCATTCGCCGTGCAGGACCTGCGTGATCTGCGCCATGATGGAGATGGCGATCTCCGCAGGACTCTTTGCATTGATGGCAAGGCCGACCGGCGCGTGGATGCGCGCGATTTCGTCGTCGGTGTAGCCGGCTTCCTTCAGCCGCTCGACACGGCCGCCATGGGTCCGCCTGCTGCCGAGCGAACCGATGTAGAAGGCGTCGGAGCGCAGCGCGACATGGAGCGCCGGATCGTCGAGCTTTGGGTCGTGGGTCAGGGTGACGATGGCTGTCTGGGTATCGATCCCCAGCGCATTAAGCGCATCGTCGGGCCAGTCTTCGCTCAGCGTGACGTCGGGAAACCGGTCACGCGTCGCGAAGGCTCCGCGGGGATCGACGATCACCACTTCATAGCCGGACGTCTGGGCGAGGGTCACGAGCGGCTGGGCGATGTGAACGGCCCCCACGATGACCAGGCGCTTCGGCGGATTGAACACCTGGACGAACAGCGGTTCGTCGCTCTCGCGGACACGGCTGCTCTTGTTGTCCCGGATGGCCGTGCGCGCGGCATCGAGGGCCGCGTCGTCGAGGGACAGGTCGCCCTCTGTACGGTCCGTGTAAACGAGAGCCTGTTCGCCGGACTCGAGGTTCGAGACCAGGGCGACGGGCTGCTTGGCTTCGCGGGCGGCGAGCAGGGCGTCGAGGGTTTCCGGTCGCATCGCGGTTCAGTCGATCCGTTCGACCCAGACTTCGACCTTGCCGCCACAGGCGAGGCCGACCTCCCAGGCCATCTCGTCCGACACGCCGAAGTCCAGCAGGCGTGGCTTGCCGTCCTTCATGACTTCGCGTGCTTCGTGGACAACGGCACCCTCGATGCATCCGCCGGACACCGAACCGACCATGTTGCCCTCGGCATCGATGGCAAGCTGGCTTCCGACCGGGCGCGGCGAGGAGCCCCAGGTGCTGACAACGGTTGCGATCGCAACGTCGCGTCCGCCTTTGCGCCACACCGCAGCCTGTTCGACGATATCGTCATGATCCAGGGTCTGAAGGTTGACCGTGCTGTCGTTCATTCGGCTGCCTCCTGCCACATGCGCGTCGCCTTTCCCCGCTCGGGGGCCGGTTTTGACAGCGATGTCGCCAGCTGTTCCAGACTTTCAAGGTTGTGGATCGAACGGAACTCGTCAACGTGCGGAAGTATGGACCGTGCGCCAAGCGACTTCGGTTCGTACCGATCATAACGTAGGAGCGGGTTCAGCCAGATCAAGCGCCGGCAGGACATGTGCAGGCGCTCGATCTCGTGCTCCAGGCCTTCCGCAGCGTCGCGATCCAGCCCGTCGGTGATCATGAGCACCACGGCACCCTGGCCAAGGACGCGGCGCGACCACTCGGTGTTGAAGTCGTGCAGCGAATGGCCGATGCGCGTGCCGCCAGACCAGTCGTCCACGGCCTCGCCGACCTTGTCGAGGGCTTCGTCCACATCCTTGTAGCGCAGCTGGCGGGTGACGTTGGTCAGGCGGGTGCCGAACAGGAACGTGTAGACACGGTCGCGATCGTTGGTCACGGCGTGCATGAAGTGCAGCATCATTCGCGAATAACGGCTCATGGATCCCGAGATGTCGCAAAGGACGACCAGGGGCGGGGGCCGCCGGTTGCGTTTGCGGTACTGCAGCGGGATCGATGCGCCGCCGCCGCGCATGGCGGCGCGCAGCGTGGCCCGCATGTCGATGCGCCGCCCGCGCTTGTCGCGCCGGAAACGCCGCGTCGGTACTTCGTCGATGGGCAGTCGCATGTGGGCGATCGCGCGCTTTGCAGCTTCCAGTTCTTCTCGAGACATCTTTTCGAAGTCGGTCTTCTGAAGCACCTCGTTCGCAGACCACGTCATCACCGCGTCGATGGTGATCTCGGGGTCGTCCTCATCCTCGCCCTGGCC
>JAYPUG010000310.1:0-3139 GCA_038133965.1 Rhodospirillaceae bacterium
GGGCTGGGCGGTGCGCTGCAGATACCCCGTCAGGCCGCGAGCCTGTCGATGGACCTGAACATCATCGTCGATGCGTTCGTCGTGGTCGTCGTCGGCGGCATGGGCTCGATCCTCGGCGCCTTCGTGGCCGCGGTGCTGATCAGCATGCTGCTGGCCTTCGGCCTCGTGATCTTCCCCGAAATCACGCTCGTCCTGATCTTCCTCGTCATGGCCGTGACGCTGGTGCTGAAGCCGAGCGGCCTGTTCGGACGCCCCGAGTTCACGACGGCGGAGGATGCGCGAAATCCCGACCCGCCGCTCCGCGCCGCGACCGGTGAGATCCGGCTGGGCTGGCTCGCCCTGCTCGCGGCCGCCATCGTCGCACCGGCCGCTGTCGGCGAATTTACGGTGATCGTGCTGACGGAGATGGCGATCCTCGCGCTCTTCGCCGCGAGCCTGCATTTCCTTCTCTGGGGCGGCGGGCTGATCACCTTCGGGCACGCCGCCTATTTCGGGCTCGGGGCCTACGGCGCGGGTCTGGCGGTGTTCCATCTCTCGGCGGGCATGGCGCCTGCGCTTCTGCTGGCGCCGCTTGCCGGTGCCGCCGGGGCGCTTCTGTTTGGCTGGTTCTGCGTGCGGCTGTCGGGCATCTACATGGCGATGCTGACCCTGGCCTTCGCGCAGATCGCATGGTCTGCGGCCTTCCAGTGGATCGGTTTCACCGGCGGTGACAACGGCATCCTCGGGGTCTGGCCCGCCGATTGGGCGTCGGACCCGCTGGTCTTCTACTACTTCGCGCTCGCTGTTTGCGCGGCGGTGATCTGGGGGCTCCGGCACGCGCTGTTCAGCCCGTTCGGTTTCACGCTGCGCGCGACACGGGATTCGGCGCTGCGTGCGGCCTCCGTCGGCATCGACGTCACCCGCCACCGGTGGCTCGCCTTCACCCTGGCCGGCGCGGCGGCAGGTGTGGCCGGCGGGTTCTTCGCCTTTGCCAAGGGCAGCGTGTTCCCCGATGTGCTGTTCGTCTCCACGTCGGTCGATGGCCTGGTGATGGTCCTGCTGGGCGGGCTGCAGTCGCTTGCGGGGCCCATCGTCGGTGCGCTGGTGTTCACCGGTATCGAGACCGAACTCACCCGCCTGACCGAATTCTGGCAACTGCTGCTGGGCGTCCTGATCGTCGTGCTCGTCGTACTCCTGCCGCGCGGGCTCGCCGGTCTGCCGGCGCTCGTTCGTGGAGGCCTCCGGTGAACGCGCTCGATGTCTCGCATCTGTCGAAGGTGTTCGGCGGCGTGCGCGCCGTCGATGGCGTGTCCTTCGCGGTCGCACCGGGCGAGCGTGTGGCGCTGATCGGCCCCAACGGCGCGGGAAAGACCACGCTCTTCAACGCGATCAACGGCCAGCTTCGTCCCGATTCCGGGACGGTGCGGATCGGCGGGACGGATGTGACCGGTGCGCCGCCGCACCGTGTCTGGCGGGCCGGCGTGGGGCGTACGTTCCAGATCACGGCGTCCTTTGCCTCGATGACCGTGGCCGAGAACGTGCAGGTGGCGCTGGCTTCGGCGCGCGGGTTCGGGGCCAGCCTGGGCCGGGCCTTGGCGCAGCGCGACCGTGTTGACGCCGAACACCTCGTCGCGCAGGTGGGCCTGGCGGGGCAGGCGGACACGGCCGTGTCCGTTCTGCCCTACGGCGATTTGAAGCGTCTGGAGCTCGCGGTCGCCATGACCAACCGGCCGCGCCTGCTCCTGATGGACGAGCCGACCGCCGGCATCGCGGCGGCGGAACGTGGCGCGATGATGGCGCTCGTCGATGCACTGGTCGCGGCGGAGAGGATCGCGGTCCTGTTCACCGAGCACGATATGGACGTGGTCTTCGGACATGCCGACAGGGTTGTCGTCCTCGATCGTGGCCGGGTGATCGCGGAAGGCGATCCGGCGGAAGTACGTGCCGACGAGACGGTGCGCGCGGTCTATCTGGGCGAAGAGCAGGAGGTGCTCGCGCCATGACCGTTCCGGCGCTCGAACTCCGCGGCCTCGAAGCCCGCTACGGTGCGGCACAGGCGCTGTTCGGCATCGACCTGACCGTGCCGCGCGGCGCGGTGACGGTGCTGCTGGGGCGCAACGGTGCGGGCAAATCGACCACCCTCAAGGCCGCGATGGGTCTGGTGGACGTGAGCGCCGGTGCGGTCGTCCTCGACGGAGCGGACATCACGGGCCGGCCGCCCTACCGGATCGCCCGGGCCGGTCTCGGCTACGTGCCCGAAACGAGGCGCATCTTCGCCGGCCTCACCGTGGACGAAAATCTCTCGGTCGGAACGCGGCGCGTGATCTCGGACGTGACGGACGGTTGGACCGCCGAACGCATCTTCGACCTGTTCCCGCAGCTGGCTGGGTTGCGCGGCCGGCTGGGCGGACAGCTTTCGGGTGGCGAACAGCAGATGCTGACCATCGCACGCACCCTTCTGGGCAACCCGCACACGATCCTGCTCGACGAGCCCTCGGAGGGCCTCGCGCCGGTCGTGGTGCAGCAAATCGCCGAAACCGTCCGCGCGCTCGCCGCTGCGGGGCTGACGGTCCTCCTGTCGGAACAGAATGTCCGATTTGCCACCCGCGTCGCCGACCGGGCGGCGGTCATCGAACGGGGGCGCATTCTCGTCGAGGGACCGGTCGCACAGATCGCGGCCGACCGGAAGGTTCGCGAGGCCTACCTCACGCCGTAGAGGTTCTCGTTGCAGGCCGGGTGGGCCCGGCGTCAGTGAAGTTCGAGCGAACGCTCGACGTTCTTGAACTTGCCCGGCGCCAGCACTTCCGTGTGTGCCACGCGGACCGAATGCAGCGGTCCGTCAAGGTTGTCGGTCCAGAAATCCAGGAACTTGCGCAGCTTGGGATAGTCGGGCGGAAAGTCGAGCTTCTGCCACACGAAGCTTTGCAGGATCCCTGGGTAGTCGGGCATGTGATAGAGAATTTCGGCGGTCGTCAGCCGCCAGCCCTCGAGTTGCAATCCAACGTCTCGGCGCATCGAAAGTACCTCGCTTGCAGACACAACGAATCACTTCACGCTAAGAATTATCCGAAGACATTGTTGCGTCGACAACTGAATAATCGTTTAACGACAATCACTTAGCACCGATCACCTTTGAGTGCTGCTAGTCCGGACAAAAAAT
>JAYPUG010000311.1:0-3109 GCA_038133965.1 Rhodospirillaceae bacterium
CGCGTGCGCTTTCGACATGCACCACGGCGACTCCGGCCGGATCGGGCAGGTTCGTCGGCCCGGACACCAGCGTCGTCGCCGCGCCGCGCCGCGCCAGCGCGGCCGCGATGGCGTGGCCCTGGCGGCCGGACGACCGGTTGGCGATATAGCGAACGGGATCGATGGGTTCGTGGGTCGGGCCGCTGGTCACGAGCGCACGCCGGCCCGAGAGCGGTGCGCTAGCGGCGAAAAAATCCGATACCGCCGTGGCGATCTCGTCGGGTTCGGCCATCCGCCCGGGGCCGAACTCGCCGCACGCCATGTCGCCCTCGTTGGGGCCGACGATGTGGACGCCGCGTGCGCGCAGGGTTTCCAGGTTCGCGCGTGTCGCGGCGTGCTCCCACATGCGCACGTTCATTGCCGGCGCGACCATGACGTCCTTGTCGGTTGCGAGCAGGGCGGTGGACGCAAGATCGTCCGCCAGGCCATGCGCCATCTTGGCGAGGATATCGGCCGACGCCGGCGCGACGACCAGCAGGTCGGCATCGCGCGAGAGCTGGATATGCCCCATTTCGGCCTCGTCCGTGAGCGAGAAGAGGTCCGAATAGACCTTGTCCTCGCTCAGTGCCGCGAGCGACAGGGGGGTGACGAACTGCGCGCCGCCGCGCGTCAGGATGCAGCGCACGGCCGCGCCCTGGGTGCGCAGGCGGCGGACGAGTTCGAGGCTCTTGTAGGCCGCGATCCCGCCGCTAACGATCAGCAGGATGCGTTTGCCATGCAACATCGCGGTGACTCCGTAATTGTCACGCGTTTCGCCAATTCGCGGCGGGTTGTACGCGAATTAGTTGTAAAAAGATAGGTTTTCGTCGCCGTCCGGCAACTCCGGTCAGGTGAGGAGTGCGGCCAGCGCGAGGGCGCCGACGGCGGCGAGCGCCAGCCAGAGGGGCCATTGCGGCGCGCCGCCACGGCCCAGGTCCAGCTTTACGGTCCCGTCGGCGATCCGGCTTGCGGCCCGCTCGAGCGCATCCACGGCGCGGGGCAATTTTTCCGCAGTGCGCAGCGCGTCCGCGGCCATGTCGGCCAGCCGGGCTTCGGGCCCGCGATGCTCGTGCATCCACGCTTCCACCAGCGGCAGCGCCAGCTGCCACATGTTGAGGTCGGGCGCGAGCCGGCGTCCCACCCCCTCGGCCACGAGCATGGTTTTCTGCAGGAGAAGCAGTTCGGGCTGGGTCTCCATGTGGAAGCGTTCGGAGACCTGGAACATCTGGGCGAGCAGGCGAGCGATCGAGATCTCGCTCGGCGGCCGGTCGAAGATCGGTTCGCCGATCGCGCGGATCGCCTGGTGGAAGACGTCGCGGTCGGTTCCCGGCGGCACATAGCCTGCCTGGACATGGACATCGGCGACGCGCGCATAGTCGCGCGTGATGAAGCCCAACAGCATGTCTGCCAGGAAATAGCGGGTGCGCCGGTCGATCCGGCCCATGATCCCGAAATCGACGACGCACAGCGCGCCGTCGTCGCCCACGAAGGCGTTTCCGGGGTGCATGTCGGCATGGAAGAAGCCGTCGCGAAACACCTGCAGGAAAAAGGATTCCGACGCCTTCCCCACGATTGCCTCGAGGTCGTGCCCCGCCGCCACGAGGTCATCGACATCGTGGATGGGGATGCCCTCGATCCACCCGGTGGTGAGCACGCGCCGGCCGGTCCGCTCCCAATCGACGGCCGGTACCACATACATCGGGTCGTCGTCGAAGTTCTGGCGCAGCTCCGAGGCCGCGGCCCCCTCCATGCGCAGGTCCATTTCCCAGCGCACGCTCTCGGCAAAGGTCTCGACGGTGGCGACGGGTTTCAGGCGGCGCAGCCGCGGCTGGGTCCGTTCGACGATGGCGGCGATCCAGCGGAACAGGTCCACATCGCGCGTCAGGGCGCGCTCGATGCCCGGGCGCAGGACCTTGACGGCCACGCCCGCGGTTTCCGGTGCGTCCGCGTCGCCGGCGTCAGGCAGGCGCACCCGCGCGAAATGCACCTGCGCGATGGACGCGGCGGCGACGGGCGTGTCCTCGAACGCCGCGAAAAGCGCGTCTATGGGACGGCCGAACTCCGCCTCGATGGCCGCGCGAGCGTCCGCGCTGGCGAAGGGGGGCAGGCGGTCCTGCAGGCTCGAAAGGTCGTTGGCGATCGTCTCGCCGACGAGGTCGGGCCGGGTGCTGAGCATCTGGCCGAACTTGATGAAGCTGGGGCCCAGTGCCTGCAGCGCGCGCGCCAGCCGTTCGCCGGGCCGCAGGACGCGCATGCCCGGCGCGGTCCGGAAGCCCGACAGCACGCGCGCGGCGAACACGAGTCCCCCTGTCGCGGGCAGCCAGTCGGCGGGAAACAGCGCGTCGTAGCGCGCGAGCGTGCGCGCGATGCCGACGAGGCGCAGGATGTTGCGGACGGCGCGGATCATCGGGGGCGGGCTCAGATCCGGCGTGCGACGTGGATGGCCGCGATGCCGCCCGACAGGTTCTGCACCTGCACCTGTTCCAGCCCCGCCTCGCGGAGCATGGCGGCCAGCGTTTGCTGGTCGGGGAACCGGCGGATGCTCTCGGCCAGATACCGGTAGGCGGCCTCGTCTCCCGCAATGCGGCGGCCCAGCCAGGGCAGCACCGAGAACGAGTAGCGGTCGTAGATCTCGTCCAGGACCGGCAGCACGACCCGGCTGAATTCGAGGCACAGGAACTGGCCGCCAGGTCGCAGGATGCGGCGCGCGTCGGCCAGGGCCGCGGGGATGTCGGTAACGTTCCGCAGCCCGAAGGCGATGGTGTAGGCGTCGAAGGCGGCATCGGGGACCGGCAGGCGCTCGGCGTCGCCGCACACCCAGCGGATACCCGATTCCGTGTCGAGCAGTCCGCGGTCGAGCGCCCTGGCCCGTCCCACCGCCAGCATGTCGGCGTTGATGTCGCAGACCGTGATCCGGGTGCCGGGCCGTGCGCGTTCGCGGATGCGAAAGGCGATGTCGCCCGTGCCGCCCGCCACGTCGAGGACGCGCATGTCCGCGCGCAACGCGAGGCGCTGGACGAAGTGCGCCTTCCAGAGCCGGTGGACGCCCAGGCTCATCAAGTCGTTCATCAGGTCGTAGCGCCGCGCCACC
>JAYPUG010000312.1:0-3091 GCA_038133965.1 Rhodospirillaceae bacterium
CCCCGGGCAAGCGGATAAGGCGCGGTGCCTCAAAGCCGCATGCCGAAACGATCGCATTTCCATGCAGGTTCGGCCGCTCCAGCGTTCCCATGTAACTCACCGGACCGCAGCCAGTTCCTTCGTGTCATCCCGCGCGTGGCCACCATAGACGTGGTCGCCGAGCCGCTGCGCGCGCTGGGCGCTTCCCAGGCGGACGCGAACGAACGCGCCGGAGACATTCTCACCGAGCTGAATATCCCCGAACGCATGTGGCCGCTCGCACCCGCGACCTTCTCGGGCGGCGAACAGCAGCGGGTCAACGTCGCGCGCGGTTTCATCGCGCGCCTGCCGGTCTTGCTGCTGGACGAGCCCACGGCGTCGCTCGATGCCATAAATCGGAAACGTGTCGTGCGTTTAATCACCGAAGCAAAGACGCGCGGGACCGCCGTCATCGGCATTTTCCATGACCGGGAAGTCCGCGAAGCCGTGGCGGACCGGGAATTCAATATGCAAGAAAGCACCGCGGCGAACGGAGAAGCGGCATGACCACCGGGGAAATCCTGGCCAACGCACAGATTGTCTTGCGTGACGAGATCGTCCGCGGCGCGGTGCACATCGACGACGGAAGGATCGAGGACATTTCGACGGGCAGCTCGGTGCCCTCAGGTGCAATCGACCTCGGCGGCGACTTCCTGTTGCCGGGCCTGATCGAGATGCACACCGATCACATGGAAAAGCACATGGTGCCCCGCCCGGGCGTACACTGGCCATTCCCTGTGGGCGCGGCGATCGCGCACGACGTTCAGATCGCAGGCGCCGGCATCACGACCGTGTACGACGCGATCTCGATCGGCACTTATCGCGAAGGCAGCGCGCGCGGTGAAATGCTCGAACGTGCGATCGCAGCAGTGCGCGACGGAAAATCGAATGGCCTGTTCCGCGCAGATCATCTGCTGCATCTGCGCTGCGAAGTGTCCGACCCCGACATGCTGCGGCTCGTCGAATCTTTCATCGATTCCCCCTACGTCCAACTCATCTCCCTGATGGATCACACGCCCGGACAGCGGCAGTGGCGCGACCTTTCTCTGATGAAGCGTTTCCACAACGCCGACGACATGCCCGACGCAGATCTGAAGGCTTACGTGGACGAACGGGTCGAACTGCAGCGCCTGCACGCCGACAAGCACCGCGTCGCCGTGGTCGAACTCTGCCAGGCCCGCGGTCTGCCCATGGCGAGCCACGACGACACAACGGTCGAGCATGTGGCAGAAGCGGTGGCCCACGGCATCACGATCTCGGAGTTTCCCACCACCCTCGAGGCCGCGCGCGCCGCGCGTGCGGAGGGGATGGCCATCGTCATGGGCGCGCCGAACATCGTGCGCGGCGGCTCGCATTCGGGCAATGTGTCGGCGGTCGAACTGGCCGAGGCGGGTCTTCTCGACGGTCTTTCGTCCGACTACGTCCCCTCCAGCCTCTTGCAGGCCGTCTTCCTGATGCACGACCGGATCGACATTCCCCTTCCCGGCGCGGTCGCGACCGTAACGTCCAACGTGGCCGACATGGTCGGGCTCGACGACCGGGGCACGATCGCCCCCGGGAAGCGCGCCGACCTGGTGCGCGTGCACGAAGCAGACGGCCTGCCGGTCGTCCGCCAGGTCTGGCGCGAGGGCCGTCGCGTCGCGTGACCGGGTCTCCATGCGCGAACGTTTTGCCATCTACTACGCACCCGCCGCGGACACGCCGCTCTGGCGGTTCGGCACGTCCTGGCTCGGCCGCGACCCCGAGACAGGGGCAGACATCGTGGTCGCCGATCTGCCGGGGCTGACGGGTGCGGCGCGGCAGGAAATAACGGAATCGCCGCGCCGGTACGGGTTTCACGCGACCCTGAAACCGCCCTTCAGGCTCGCTCGGGAACGATCCGCCGATACGCTTCACGCTGAGCTGGCAACCTTTGCGCAAGCGCGCAGGCCCTTCGCCGCGCCGGCGCTGGAGGTTTCCGCGCTCGACGGGTTCCTCGCCCTTACGCCCGGCACTCCATGGCCCGAGATGGATGCGCTCGCCGCCGACTGCGTGACGACGTTCGCCCCCTTCCGTGCCCCGCCCGACGACGCTGAGCGCACCCGGCGCGCGGCGGCGCCGCTTTCGGCGCGGCAGGCCGGCCATCTGGAGCGCTGGGGCTACCCCTACGTTCTCGACCAGTTCCGGTTCCACATGACCCTGACAGGCCGGCTCGACGACGATGTGCGTTCGCGCGTTCGTACAATCCTCGCCGACCAGGCCGGGGACAGCCTTCGGGCTGTGCCGCCTGTCGACGGCATCGCGCTCTATCACGAGGCCGAGCCGGGCGCGCCGTTCCGCCTGATCGCGCGTTTTCCGTTCGCTGCAGACGGCTAGTCGGTCCGCCCCGGCGGGGCGTGCCCGAGCATCATGTCGGCCGCTTTCTCAGCGATCATCACCGTCGGCGCATGGGTGTTGCCCCCGACCAGCGTGGGCATCACGGAGGCATCGACGACCCTGAGCCCCTCGACACCGCGCACGCGCAACGCCTCATCGACGACGGCGTCCTCGTCCGAACCCATTCGGCACGTCCCGACCGGATGATAGACGGTGGAGCTGGTCTCCCGGATGAACGCGTCGATCTCGGCATCCGTGCGCACCGAAGGATCGGGCCAGACCTCGCCGCGGCTGAGCGCGGCAAGCGCGGGCCGGTGCATCACGTCGCGCATGATCTTGAAACCGGCACGCATGACGTCCCGGTCGCGGGGCGCGGACAGGTAGTTGGGCTGAATCGCCGGCGCAGCGTGCGGATCGCTGGATCGCAGGCGAACCTCGCCCCGGCTTTCGGGCCGCAGCTGGCAGACATGGCACATGAACGCATCCGGGCGCATGTGATCGGTCGAGTGCCGCGCGAAGGGGCGGCGCACCGGCGACAGCAGGTTCCCGGCCGCGAAATGGAACTGGATATCGGGAACTTCCAGGTCACGCGACGTGCGCAGGAAGGCGCCGCCCTCCAGCGGGAAGCCAGAAGCCGGCCCCGAACGCATCAGGACGGCACGCGCGACCAAGAACGCCCCGCGTTCGAGCCGGGTCAACCCGTCGGTCAGGGTATCGA
>JAYPUG010000313.1:0-3071 GCA_038133965.1 Rhodospirillaceae bacterium
CGAGCTCGAGGGCGAATGGGTGCACGCAATCCAGTCCTTCGTACGCCGGCGTGACGCGGCGGAGCGCGCCGGCTATTTCCGCTTCGCGCTACGCGACCATCACCGGGCCGCGCGGCGGATCGAGCGGCTCGCCAACTGGCGCAGCCGCGCGCTTGGCCTGCCCTATGGCGACCAGGGGCTGCTCATATCGCGCGCGTTTCACGACGCGCTCGGCGGGTTCCCCGCGATCCCGCTGATGGAGGACGTGGCGCTGGTGCGCCGGATCGGCAAGCGCCGTCTCGTGCCGCTGGATGCGGCCGCGCGCACCTCGCCCCGCCGGTACCGCGAGGGCGGGTACTGGCTGCGGCCCATGCGAAACCTGTTCTGCCTGTCGCTGTATTTTCTCGGCGTGGCGCCGGAAACCATCCGGCGCATCTACGGATGAACCTCGCCCGCCACCTCGTCGTCTTCGCCCGCGCGCCGCGCATGGGCGCGGTCAAGCGCCGCCTCGCCGCCGACATCGGCAGAGATGCGGCGCTCGCCTTCTACCGGAAGACCATGTCGGACGTCGTCTGGCGGCTCGGCCGCGACCCGCGCTGGACGACGTGGCTGGCGGTCACCCCCGATACGGATGCGTTGCGGCCGCGTCTCTGGCCGCCGGTACCCGGCGTGCGCCTGATCGGGCAGGGGCCGGGCGACCTAGGTGCGCGCATGGCGCGGCCGCTCCGGACGTTTCCGCCGGGGCCGGTGCTGGTCGTCGGCACGGACATCCCTGAGCTCGGCACGGCACAGATCGCCCGGGCCTTCGCCGCGCTGGGTACCAACGACATGGTGTTCGGCCCGGCGACGGACGGCGGCTACTGGTTGGTGGGGGCGCGGCGGCGGCCCATCGTGCCGCGGCGCCTGTTCGAGGGCGTGCGCTGGAGCAGCGAGCATGCGCTTGCCGATACGCTCGCCGGGCTGCCGCGCGGTTTCCGGGTGGCGATGCTCGACCCGCTCGACGACGTCGATGACGGCGCGGCATGGGCGGCGTGGCGTCAACGCACGGCCGCTTCTGCCCAACTGCCGGGCCGTGCCGGTCCTGGGCCGCAGACCGACGTTTGACCGGACGATCAGCGTCTTGACAGCGTGCGGCCCGGCGGGCCCACTACGCCCAACAAACAAGCCGTTTACCGGGAGGATTCCATGCAACTCTTCAGCTTCTGGCGCTCGCTCGCCGCGTTCCGCGTGCGCATCGCGCTCAACCTCAAGGGCCAGCCGTTCGAGGTCGTCTCGACCGACCTCTTGAAGGGCGAGCAGTTCGCGCCCGAGTACCTGAAGATCAACCCCCAGGGCGTGGTGCCGGCGCTGGTGCTCGACGACGGCACGATCCTGACCCAGTCCATGTCGATCCTCGAATATCTCGACGAGGTCCATCCCGAGCCGAAGCTGATGCCGGCGGACCCGCTGGCGCGCGCGCGTGTGCGCACGCTCGCCCAGATCGCCGTGGCCGACACGCATCCGCTGGTGGTGCCCCGCATCCGCAAGTACATCACCCAGGACATGGGCCACAGCGAGGACGAGCTGAACGCCTGGATCGGCAACTGGCAGCGCGCGGGGCTCGGCGCCATCGAGGCGCACCTGGCGAATGACGGCACGTCGGGCGAGTTCTGCGAGGGCGACCAGGTGACGCTGGCCGATCTGTGCGTGGTGCCCCAGGTCGGCGCGGCGATGCAGTTCAACGTGGATGTGTCGCCCTATTCGAACGCCAAGCGCATCTTCGACACCTGCATGAAGATCCCGGCCTTCTTCGACGCGCGCCCGCAGGTGCAGCCGGACTTCCCCGAGGAGATGAAGTAGGGGGTCAGCCCCGCTTCTGCGCCCCGGCCGCGTCCATTAGGCGCTCCAGCACCTCGTAGGGCTGGGCGCCGACGACGCCCTTGGCGTCGGCCACATAGGTCGGCACGCCCGTCACGCCGTATTGGCGCGACTTCTCCCAGTCGGCATCGACGGCAGCCTCGAACGTTCGGTTTTCCAGCACGTCGCGGGCGGCCGCGCCGTCGAGGCCGGCGCTCTCGGCGATCGAAACCAGCAGATCGACATCGGCGATGTTCTTTTGTTCCACGAAATAGGCCTCGTAGAGTTTCATGTGGATGGCATCGCCGCCGGGCTGGGTGTCGGCCCACTTGCCCAGCTCCTGCGCCAGGCGCGAACTGTAGGTGTGGGTGCGCTTCGCGTAGGGCAGGCCCTCTTCGTCCATGCGGGCCTTCATGCCCTCGTACATGGCGTCGAGGTCGACATCGCGGCCGGCGAACAGCTCCTCCAGGGACTTCCCTTCGACAGGCGTGTCGGGGTGCAGCGGGAAGTGCACGGTGCGGACTTCGACGTCGTAGGTCTCGCGAAGTTTTTCAACACGCCCGGTGCTGAGGTAACACCACGGTCAGACGTAGTCGGAAAAGACCTCGAGGATGACGGGGTCGGCGTTCTGGTCGGACATGGGGTTCCTTCCGGTTTGGGGGCCTCGGCTAGCGATCGAGGGTGTTGCCCGCGGGGTCCGTGACGGACGTGTCGACCCGGATGTTGACCTGCGAACCCGGGCTCCAAGCCGTGTCGTCCCCCCGTTCGAAACCGTCCGAGAAGGGGATGGTCTGGTCGAGCCTTGAGATGGACCGGTTGATGGCGCCGGCCAGCGTTGAGGGCGTGCCTTCGGGTTTCGGCTGCGGCGTGCCGTCGAAGCTCCAGCCGAAGCCCGACCAGCTCTCGTGGATCGCGCCGTAATTGTGCCCGTCCTCGGGATCGACATTGGTCGCCTCGATCAGGACGCGCACGGCGTCTTCGGTGCGGCCCGCTTGCAGCTGGCGCAGCCCGTCGCGCGAAAGCTCTTCGGATTCCGGCGACGCGTGGGCGGCACCGCCCAGCACCAGCATCGCTGTGAGCGCGCCGATCGCCGCGCTGGCAAAAACCATCCTCATCGAAACTGCCCCAACCGCTTGTCAATCATCGCTTATTGCGGATTCGCGGCGCGTCGATCCGGGCCACGAACTTGGTTTCTACCTACCATGCGGGTGCCGTAGCGCCAACCGTCCGGAACGGCTTTCACGCCCCTGTTATCC
>JAYPUG010000314.1:0-2413 GCA_038133965.1 Rhodospirillaceae bacterium
TCCTTGATGTACAGGCAAGTCAGGATCGTGAAGACGTAGGCCTGCAGGAATGCGATGAGAATCTCGAGTCCGGTAAGCGCGACGATGAGCGCCAGCGGCAGCACGCCGAACACGCTCAGGCTGGCCACAAAGCCCGCGATCACCTTGAGCATGGTGTGACCGGCCAGCATGTTGGCGAACAGACGGACCGACAGGCTGATCGGGCGCGAGAGATACGAGATCACCTCGATCGGGATCAGTAGCGGCCACATCCAGATGGGCGCGCCCGGCGGCACGAAGAACGAGAAGAAGTGGAAGCCGTGCCGCGCGAAACCAAGAATCGTCACGCCGACGAACACCACGAAGGCGAGCACGAAGGTGACGATGATATGGCTCGTGAAGGTAAAGCTGTAGGGAATCATCCCCAGCATGTTGCCGACGAGGATGAACATGAACAGCGAGAAGATGATCGGGAAGTAGCGGCGGCCTTCCGGTCCGATCGTTTCGCGTATCAGCCCCGCGATGAACTCGTAGAGCAGTTCCCCGATCATCTGGAAGCGGCCCGGCACCATCGCGCTGCGGCCGGCGGCCAGCGCGATTACTCCGCCGCCGATGACCACCGTGATGGTCATGAGAAGCGAGGAGTTGGTGAACGAAATATCGACGCCGCCGACCTCGATCGGCACGAGCGTGTTGATTTCGAACTGCTTGAGAGGGCTTGCCACGAATTCGATCCCGGTCCCTGTCTTGGCGCCTGGGAGACGCCGTTCTAGCCGCTGGTCCCCGGGCCCTTGCGCCTGGCTTCCTTGGCCTTTGCTTCGATCTGCTGCGCGGTTCGCAACACGTTGGTGATGCCGCCGGCCGCCCCCAAGATGAAGAACAGGAGGAGCAGCCAGGGCGTCGTTCCCAGCCAGCGATCCAGAAGCCAGCCGATGAACACACCGACGGCGACTCCGGCAACGAGATCGACGGCCACCCGAACCGCGGGACCGAAGTCCCCCAGCGGCCGCTTCTTCTCGTCGCGTTCGCCCCCCATGCGGCGCGCCCGCGCGTCCTTCAGCCGCCTGTTCAACTCACCGAGTGAATCCGGCCCGTCCGGTTCGGTCATGATCCGACCCCCTGTTGGACTTGTCGGCAACCCGGGAAAACGGCAGAACCAGCGCCTGAAGGCGGGCGCAAGGTACTCAGCGCCCCCGGGCAAGTCAAGGCGACTTTCCGCACCTGCGAAATGTCATAAAACCGCGGAAATCCGGGGGAAACGATCAGGCGGTCGCGCGAATTTCCTCAGCGCCGCGAAGGTCCACCGAAACCAGCTGGCTGACGCCGCGTTCGGGCATCGTCACACCGTACAGACGGTCCATGCGGGCCATCGTCATGCGGTGGTGGGTCACGATCAGGAAGCGTGTCGAACCGGCGCCTGCGATGTGCTCGAGGAGCTTGCAGAAGCGGTCCACGTTGGCGTCGTCCAGCGGGGCATCGACCTCGTCGAGCACGCAGATCGGCGCCGGGTTCGTCAGGAACACTCCGAACAGCAGCGCGGTCGCCGTCAGCGCCTGCTCGCCGCCCGACAGCAGCGACAGGGCCTGCAGCTTCTTGCCCGGCGGGCTTGCGAAGATTTCGAGGCCGGCTTCCAGGGGGTCTTCCGAATCGGTCAGCTCGAGGTGCGCCCGTCCGCCGCCGAACAGCCGCACGAACAGGTCCTGGAAGTGCCTGTCCACTTCCTTGAACGAGGCCAGCAGCCGCTGGCGCGCCTCGCGGTTGAGGCTCGCGATGCCGCGGCGCAGGCGGTCGATGGCGGCGACCAGATCCTCGCGTTCGGTCTGGATCGTCTCGATCTTCTCCGTCAGTTCCTCGGATTCCTGCTCGGCGCGCAGGTTGACCGGGCCCATGTTGTCGCGCTCGCGCAACAGCCGCTCGAGGCGGCGCTCGGAGCCATCGGCATCGGGCAGTTCCTTGCCCTCGGGCACCTCGGCCAGGGGCAGGACCTCCTCGGGCTTGCACTGCAGGCGTTCGTCGATGCGCTCGATCACCGTGTCGAGGGCCTGGGCCGCCTGGCCGATGGCGGCCTCGGCACGGACCTTGTCCTCGCGGACCTCGCCCAGGCGTGCCTCGGCGTCGCGCATGGCGCGCTCGGCCTCGGAGAGGCGGCTGTCGGCTTCCGCCACGGCGTCGGCGGCTTCCTTGCGGCGCGCCTCGGCGCTGTTGAGCTGGTCCATCAGGCCCGCACGCTGGCGCGCGATCTCGGCCGGCTTTCCGGCCAGCTGTTCCAGCTCGCCGCGCGCCTGGCCTTCCCGGGTCTCCAGTTCCCCGATCCGTTCGCCTGCGCCCGAGTGGCGCGCCTGCCACGAGGTTTCCTCGGCCGCCAGCGCGGCGATGCGCCGGTGGCGTTCCTCGGATTCGCGGATCAGCCGGTCGTGTTCGCTCTGGGCCGTGG
>JAYPUG010000314.1:2423-3056 GCA_038133965.1 Rhodospirillaceae bacterium
GCTTCGCCCAGGCGGCTGCGAGTCGCGCCCGTTTCGCCGCGCAGCGTGTCCAGGTCGCCCAGCGCGGCGCGCTGGTTCACGACCTCGGCGCGGCGGCTCTCGATCTCGGAAGTTTCGCCCGCGATGCGCGACAGGGTCTCGCCCAGCTGTTCGTGGCGTGCGACCCGCGCGGCGAACGCGCGCGACAGGTCTGCGTGGGTGCGCCGGGCTTCGATGGCTTCGCCGTCGCACTGTTCGAGGGCAGCGCGCGCTGTTCGTTCTGCCTCGATCGCCTTGTCCGCAGCCTCGCGTGCGGCGCGGAACTCGGCATCGGCGCGCGCGAACGCGGCCTCGTCGCCCGAGATGCGCTCGCGCAGCTCGGTGAGCCGGTTACGCTGGCGCAGGCGCGTGGAGGTGGACGAGCGCGCATCGTTGCGCGCAACGAAGCCGTCCCAGCGCCAGAGATTGCCCTCGCGGTCAACCAGCCGCTGCCCGGGCTTGAGCGTGCGCGCGAGCTGCCGTCCGGTTTCGCGGTCGGCGACGACGCCTATCTGTGCCAGGCGCCGCGCAAGCGGCCCGGCACGGCTCACGAACTCGCCGAGCGGTCGCGTGCCCTCGGGCAGCGCGGGATCGTTTTCGGGAACCGACATGAGC
>JAYPUG010000315.1:0-3055 GCA_038133965.1 Rhodospirillaceae bacterium
CATGGCCGGGCCAGTGTGCTTGAGGAAGCGCGGGTGGCAGGCGCTCGGCTTGATGACGCAGCCGTCCGGCGCCAGATTGCCCTTGAGCACCGCCAGCGCACCTTCCGCGTAGATCGGGTCCTTCACGCTGCGGATGACGTCGTCGTTGTAGACCTCGGCATGCGCGATGTTGGCGCCGACGGTCTTGCCGTTGACGGTCATCGCCTTCAAGTGCAGGTGCTTCTTGATCCGCTTCATCAAGGCCGGCAGACCGCCGGCATAAAAGAAGTCTTCCATCAGGTAGGTGTCGCCGCTCGGCCGCACGTTGGCGATCACCGGTACTTGGCGGCTGGCCTTCTCGAAGTCGTCGAGGCCGATATCGAGGCCGGCGCGGCGCGCCATGGCGATCAGGTGGATGATCGCATTGGTCGAGCAGCCCATGGCCATGGCGACCGCGATACCGTTCTCGTAGGCCTTGCGGGTCTGGATCACGGCGGGCGTCATGTCCTCCCACACCATCTCGACGATGCGCCGGCCGGTGGCGGTGGCCATGCGGATATGGTTCGAGTCGGCCGCCGGGATCGACGACGCTCCCGGCAGCGTCATGCCAATGGCCTCGGCAATGGCGGTCATGGTGCTGGCCGTGCCCATGGTCATACAGGTGCCGTAGCTGCGTGCGATACCTGCCTCGAGGTCGAGCCAGTCCTGTGTGGTGATGTTGCCGGCACGGCGTTCGTCCCAGTATTTCCAGGCGTCCGAGCCGGAGCCCAGGGTCTTGCCTTTCCAGTTGCCCCGCAACATCGGCCCCGCCGGCACGAAAATCGCCGGCACACCGGCGCTGGTGGCGCCCAGCAGCAACCCGGGCGTGGTCTTGTCGCAGCCGCCCATCAGCACCACCCCGTCGATCGGGTGGGAGCGGATCAGTTCCTCCACGTCCATGGCCAGCATGTTGCGATAGAGCATGGTGGTCGGCTTGACGAAGTTCTCGGCCAGGGAAATTGCGGGCAATTCGATCGGCCAGCCGCCGGCCTGCTGGATGCCGCGCTTCACGTCGTCGACGCGATGCTTGAAATGTTGGTGGCAGGGATTGATGTCGGACCAGGTATTGACGATGGCGATCAGCGGTTTCCCCTGCCAGTCGCTCGGGTCGTAGCCCATCTGCAGGGCGCGTGAGCGATGACCGAAGCCGCGAAGATCGTCGTGGCCGAACCAACGGTAGCTGCGCAGTTTGTCGTATGCCTTCTTGCGGGCCATGCTTATACCTCCGGGACCGTCGCGCCAGTATTGCGACCGGCGGCGGCGATGGCGTCCCAGGCATCCCTCGGCAACGGCACGCCATCGCGCAGGCGCCGCTCGCGGTGCTCGATCTCGATCAGCTCGATCTCGGCCGCGGCCAGGTCCGCCGAGGCTGGCACCACGTCGAGGCCCGGGATCGCGGTGGGGCGGATGATCGTGCGCAGGTCGCCGTTGCCAACCAGTACATCGTACACGTCAGTCTCATATTCCGAGACACCGAGCCCCGTCGTCGCGTTCCCCTGCGGGTCGAGATCGACCACCAGCGCCTTCTGGCCACAGGCGGCAAGGCCCGTCGCCAGGTTGATCGCGGTCGTGGTCTTGCCGACACCCCCCTTCTGGTTCGCCACGGCGATGACATGGGTGCCGCGCGCGGCGGACGCCTGGATCGGTGCGAAGGGTTCGGTCTGCGGCTTGGGTTCGAAGAATTCAGACACGTCTGAGGTTCCTTATCCTGAGCACGGCGCCCCGCGGATCGGCGAGGCTGTCGTGCCGTTCGACATCCATATTCCAGATGGCGCGGGCGTCCGTCAATTCGGCCTCCACGCGCGCACCCTTGAGAAAGAGACACGTCCCGCCGGGCCTGAGCCGTGGCGTGGCATATCCCAACAGTTCGGGCAGCGGTGCGAGGGCCCGGGCCGTGACAACATCGAACGCCCTGTCGGCGAGCGCTTCGACCCGCCCTTCGTGTATTTCCGCCGGCGCATCGGTGATCCGCCGGGCCTCGCGAAGGAAGGCGCATTTGCGGGAATCGGATTCCGCGAGGACGACGGCACAGTCCGCTGCGATGGCGAGGACCAGGCCCGGAAAGCCGGCGCCGCTGCCCATGTCGAGGACCTCGGCGCCCGGGTCGATCCAGCGCGCGAGCTGAAGCGAATCGAGCATGTGGCGCGTCCAGATGTCGCCGACGGTGTTCCGGGAGACGAGATTGATGCGCCGCTGCCATTGCCGCAGGAGGTCCGCATAGGCTTCGAGCCGGTCCAATGTTTCACGTGAAACATCGCCGGCCGCGGCGAGCGCTTGTGCGTCGATGGGTGGCGTGTTCGGCACATGGGTTTCTATAACAGGGACCCGTGCCCGCACCAACTACAATATGTTGTGGATATTAGGCCGCCGATGCGTTTTCGCGACCGCTCTTGCGGACGTGGCGCAGCAGGACGACCAGTGCCGCGGGCGTAATCCCGGGGATTCGGCCGGCCTGGCCGAGCGTCTCGGGCCGGTGATCCGTCAGCTTCGGGCAGACCTCGTTCGACAGGCCCGGGATCGACCCGTAATCCAGCCCGTCGGGCAGCCGCAGGTTCTCGTCGCGCCGATACGCCTCGACATCCGCCGCCTGGCGGTCGAGATAACGCGCATAGCGGGCTTCGATTTCGAGCGTCGTTCGGTGCGCCGGCGGAATGTCCGCCAGCTCGGGCCAGACCCGCAGGATGTCGTCGAACCCCACATCGGGAAAGGACAGGAGGTCGAACGCCGAACGGCGCACCCCGTCCCGCTTCACCTCGATTCCGTAGGCGGCGAGCGCGTCGGGCGTGGCCCGCACCTCGTCCAGCGTGGCGCGGGCGCGGGCCTTCGCATCCGCTTTCGCCGTGAAGGCCGCTTCGCGCGCACCGCCCACACAGCCGAGCTCGAGACCGATGGGTGTGAGGCGGGCATCGGCATTGTCGGCGCGGAGCATCAGCCGGTACTCGGCCCGCGAGGTGAACATCCGGTACGGCTCGTCCGCACCCCGGGTCACCAGGTCGTCGATCATCACGCCGATATAGGACTGTGCGCGGTCCGGCAC
>JAYPUG010000316.1:0-1391 GCA_038133965.1 Rhodospirillaceae bacterium
CGCGACAGCTCGTCGGTGTGGGTCTTTCCCACCATTGTCGCGCCGGCGGCGACCAACGCTGCGACGGGCCATGCGGTGTCCGCCGCCGCCTCATGGGTGCGTTTCCAGTCCGGGTTGCCGCCGCCCGTCACGTGGCCTGCGACGTCGTAGAGGTCCTTCGCCGCAAACGTCAGACCAGAGAGCGGGCCGCCGGCGGCGCCGTCCAGATAGGCGTCGGTGTCGGTGCAGAACGCGCCGTACGGGTCCACGAAGGGCAGAGGCATTTGCGCCGCTATTCGCCCATATCGACGATGGCGATGACCGGGCCGCCGCCCTGCGGACCCTGGTGCATGGCATCGACCGAGACGAACACCGCCGGGTCGCCGATTGCCGTTGCCGCAACACCGCCCACCGCGGCCTTGGAATGGCGGTGGTGATGCACGTCGGAATCGTCGAGCATGATCTGGCGCCGGCCGCGCAAGCGTGCACGGGGGTCAGCCTCGCACTTCATGAAGCAGTTGACCACCCTGCCGCCGAGGTCCTCGGCGCGCGGCCGGTCGGGCAGGTCGAGCCCGGCGTCGCGGATGGCGTCGTAGATGCCGTCGATGTCGAGGGCGTCCTTCATTACGGCGTGCCCGATGCGGTAGCGCCCGCCGGCGCCGGCCTTGTTGCCGAACAGAACGATCTGGGCCCGGTCGAGCTCGACCCCCGACGAACAGGACGAGACGGCCGAGTAGATGTCGAGGTTCCGGCAGATTTCCTCCGGTTTCGGCATCGCGATTTCTCCCAGCGCGACGCCGATGCCCAGTGCCGTCGTGCCGTTCGATACGCCCATGGAATCGTGGACCTCACAGGCGACGCTCTGGCCGCGCGCGTGGGCGTCCTGCCCCCCCTCGACGGTGAGCAGCGGCGTCTTGGTCTGGACGTAGTGGACGTCGGCCGGGTCGTCGATGCCCGCGTCATCCATGGCCTTGCGGACGGCGGCGGCGACCTTCTCGACCATCGCCGGACGGCCGATGTCCTCGGGGAACAGCTCCTCGCTCATGGCGACGCCCATGACGATGCGGTCCTTGTCGGCGGGACCGGTCGCGTCGTTGCGCGCGAAGGCCACCGCGTGGGGCGTGATCACCCCGTCGCAACCGCCCGACCAGACCATAGGAATTTCCTCCACTTCCGCCTCGGTGCGCGAGCCATGCTTCATCAGCACGCCGCGAAAGGCCTGGTCCGACAGGATGCGGGTGAAGTCGTTCACGCCGCCATTGCCCTCGGTCTTGCCGATGACTGCGACGATCTCGTCTGCAGAGACCTCGCCGGAAGCGATCCAGTCGTCGAGGCCTGCCGCATCCATCACGGACTTGATCTCGATCTTGCGTACATCGATGGCCACGGAACATTCCTTCGGTAAGAGATTG
>JAYPUG010000316.1:1446-3052 GCA_038133965.1 Rhodospirillaceae bacterium
CGAAGCCCCGCGCGACATTGTGCAGGGATTCGCACCCGGTATCCGTGATGCGGAAGGTATCGCCTGTTTGCACGCCCGCCTTCTCGTCGGGCGTGATCACATTGGGCTGCACCACGAGGCACATGTTTGGCTTGAGCGTTAAGTCGGGGATCGGGCCGGCGGGTCGGCTCGCCGAGCCCAGCACCGGCGGCAGGTAGCCGCCACCGAACCCGTGGATCAGGTCGTCGTAGGTGGAGAAACCGTTTTCGTCGATGACCGAAGAGGCCGCGACGAGTTCCGAGGCATGCGTGCCGGGTTTCAGCTTCGCGACGACGGCATCCATTGCGGCATCCGCTGTGTCGTGCAGGTCGCGGTAGAGCGGCGTCGGATCGGCGCTGACGGTAAATGTGCGCAGGATCTGCCCCGGATAGTCCCAGAAGTTGGCGCTGATCTCGGTGAACACCACGTCGCCGGCCTGCACCTCGCGGGCGAGAGGCCACTGGCGCGGTACGCAGCAATCGGGGCTCGCCATGCTCGTGACCCCGAAGAAGTGGATCAGGTTGGTTCCGCCGTACGGCATGTAGGCGCGCTCGCACAGGTTTCCCAGATCGCGCTCGTTGTGGCACAGCCGGATGCCCTTGCGCACGCCCTCATAGCCTGCGTCGGACAGGGCGGCACCGATGCGCAGCCATTCGATCTCCTCGTCGGACTTGACCAGCCGCGCGCCGAAATAGGGCCCGTTCAGGTCGACCAGGGCTTCGGCGCGCGCGTCGATCGCCTGGATCGCGCCCAGCGGCATCGATCCGATCACGCCGATGCGCGGGTTCGGTCTGCCGCGTGCTTCGATCGTCTCTATCACGGCCGGAATGGTGCGGCGCTCGCCGCCCCACAGCACCTCGGTCTCCCAGGCGATGTGCCGGCATTCGGGCAGGTGGTTGTAGAACTGGATGTACATGGCCGGGGTGTGGCCGGCCGTAAAGATGACCGCGGCCTCGACGGTCACCGGCCAGCCGGTGAAGTAACCGACGGCAGGCCCCGACATCCAGGACCCGTAAACGAGCACATGATCGAGGTCGTGCTCGTCCAGCCATCGGTCGATCAGCTTGCGCCGGTTGCGCATCTCCGCGTCCGAGAAGCGCGGATACTCCTGCGCCATTATTTCGCGGTGCTTCTTCTTCAGGCCGCGCAATCGCGGCCGGCGGATACTGGCGGCCATCGCTCTCCTCCCGGTCCGGCGGCCAGAGTAGCGCCGTTTTGCGCCTGACCGCGAGTCGGGGAAGGGGGGTCAGGCTCTCCAGAACGGTTTGCGCGCCTCCGCCAGGGCTTCGTCGCGCGAGAGGCCGATATCGACGCGCAGACGTTCGTCGAGTGCCGCAAGCGCACGCCGCTGGGACTGGATGGCGATCCGCCCTGTCACCCAGCCGTACACCGTGCGCGGGATGGCACGTGTCCGTATTGGCCAGTCGGTGTCGGCCTGATATCGCAGTCTGTCATTAAGAAAACTAATACTATACATAGCTCTTCTCGTTGGTCGTAAAGTTCCCAAGCCGATAGAAAAAAGACTGTATAGAGAGAAGAAGGGGCGCAAAGCATGTTTCGTACGGTCGTCATCAATAAATTTATTGGG
>JAYPUG010000317.1:0-1777 GCA_038133965.1 Rhodospirillaceae bacterium
CTTCGGTCCCGGTGTCCTGGTGGGTGCACATGTTTATGTGACGCTCGAACCGTGCAGTCACTTTGGCCAGACACCGCCATGTGCCGACGCCCTCATCTCTGCGGGTGTCGGTCGCGTCGTCGTCGGCTGTGGCGATCCAGACGCCAGGGTCGCGGGGGCTGGCATTGCGCGGCTGCGCAACGCGGGCGTGGCCGTTGAGACCGATGTCTGCCGGGCCGAGGCGGAAGAAGTGGGGGCGGGGTTCCTGACCCGTGTGCGCCAGGCGCGGCCGCTGGTCTCGTTGAAAACGGCGACCACGTCGGATGGGCGCATTGCCACGCGCACCGGCGACTCCCAGTGGATCACGGGCCCTGCCGCTCGCGCCCGCGCGCACATGCTGCGCGCCCAGCACGATGCCATCGCGGTGGGTATCGGCACGGCGGAGGCGGACGATCCGAGCCTGACGTGCCGGTTGCCGGGTCTCGAGGGACGTTCGCCTGTCCGCGTGGTCTTCGATTCTCATCTCCGGCTCGCGCTGGATTCGAACCTCGTGCGCACGGCGGGCGAGGTGCCGACCTGGGTGCTGTCTGCCGGCAGAACGGACGGCAAGCGGCGGCGCGAGCTGGAAGCGGCCGGGGTGACGGTGGTCCCTATCGAGGAAAACACCGGCGACGGTCAGCCCGAACCGGGGCCGGCGCTTCGCGCGCTGGCGGCATTCGGGATCACGCGCGTGATGGTGGAGGGCGGCGCGCGTCTATCGACCGCCCTGCTGCGGGCCGGCCTCGTGGACCGGCTGCTCTGGTTCCGCGCCCCGAACCTGATCGGTGGTGACGGACTGCCGCCTTTCGGTGACCTCGGGGTCGCAGATATCGCCGATATGCCGTCCTTCGAGCCGCGCGGACGCATCCCGGTCGGTGACGACACGCTGGAAATTTTTGCGCGCGTGCCCTAACGAAGCGTTATGTTTACGGGAATAGTCACCGATGTGGGCCGCGTGAGCGGCGTCGAGGCGCTCGAAGTCGGCCGGCAGCTGACGATCGAGACGGCCTACGATATGGAGGACGTCGCCATCGGGGCGTCCATCGCCTGCAATGGCGCGTGCCTCACGGTTGTCGAGAAGCAAGACGGCCTGTTCCGCGTCGATGTGTCGGGAGAGACCCTGGACAAGACCACCGCGGGCGAATGGCAGGAAGGCACGCGTTTGAACCTGGAGCGTGCGTTGCGCGCGTCCGATGAGTTGGGTGGGCACCTCGTGCTCGGGCATGTCGATGGCGTGGCCGCGATCGTCCGTCTCGAACCGGAAGGCGAGAATCACAGGATCGGCATCGAAGTCCCCGATGAATTGGCACGTTATATCGCCTCGAAGGGCTCGGTGACCGTCGATGGCGTATCCTTGACGGTGAACGAGGTTGCCGACAGGGTCTTCGGGGTCAACATCATCCCCCATACGTGGGAAAACACCGCCCTCGGCGACGTACGCGTGGGCGGCCGCGTCAACATTGAAGTGGATGTCATCGCGCGTTACGTCGCGCGGCTTTTGGATCGGGATTGAACGTGGCAGACCAGAAAGACGATTTGCAGACTGTCTCCAAGCAGGAGATTCAGCGTTCGCTCGAGGACGAGAAGATTCTTTCGCCGATCGAGGACATCATCGAGGATGCCCGCAACGGCAAGATGTTCATCCTCATCGATGACGAGGACCGCGAGAACGAAGGAGACCTTGTCATTCCCGCCCAGATGGCGACGCCGGACGCGATCAACTTCATGGCGACCCATGGGCGGGGGCTGATTTGCCTGG
>JAYPUG010000317.1:1787-3046 GCA_038133965.1 Rhodospirillaceae bacterium
CGCTGACGCGCGAGCGCACCCAGCAACTCGGGCTGCAAATGATGCCGCAGACCCACGGGCAGCGGCTGGCGACGAACTTCACCGTCTCGATCGAGGCTGCGAAGGGCGTGACCACGGGCATCTCCGCGCCTGATCGCGCGCGGACGATTTCGGTGGCGATCGATCCGCGCTCTGACGAGAACGACATCGTCACGCCGGGTCACATCTTTCCACTGGCCGCACGTGACGGCGGGGTCCTGGTGCGCGCGGGCCACACCGAGGCGGGTGTCGATATCGCCCGGCTGGCGGGATTGAATCCATCCTCGGTGATCTGTGAAATCATGAACGAGGACGGCACCATGTCGCGGTTGCCGGACCTGGTCGGGTTTGCGCAGTTCCACGGGCTGAAGATCGGTGCGATTGCCGACCTGATCGCTTATCGGCGCAAGAACGACCGCATCGTCGAACGGCTTCTCGAGCACGATTTCAACTCGCGGTTCGGCGGCAAGTTCAAGTGGTACATCTATTACAACACCGTCGAATATGCCGAGCATCTGGCGGTCGTGAAGGGAAATATCGATCCCGAGAAACCGGTCCCGGTGCGCATGCATTCCTTCAGCCTCGGCGCCGATGCGTTGGGTAGTCTCGACGCACCGGACGCCGGGATTCTCCAGAAATCGATGGAGATGATCGGGGACGAGGAGTGCGGCGTCGTTGTGCTGATCCGCGACACGTCGCCAACCTATCTTTCCGACCGTATCGGCCAGTTGCTCAGTGCGCCCACACGGCCCGTGAACGAGTTGCGCGACTACGGTGTCGGTGCACAGATACTCGTGGATCTTGGGGTGCGCGATATGATCCTGCTTTCGAACTCGCAGCGCTCCATCGTCGGCCTCGAGGGGTTCGGGCTCCGCGTTGTGGAAACGCGGTCGGTCCCTGTGATGAACGGTTAGGGAGGACGGAATGTCGGATCAGCCCCATGTTCTGGTGACGATCTCTCGCTACTACGAGGACATCGCTGCCGAATTGCTTCGCGGCGCGACCCAGGTTCTCGACGAGACCGGCGCCTCCTACGAGGTTCATGAAGTTCCCGGTGCATTCGAGATTCCGGCGGCTATCGCAATCGCGATGCGTTCGCCGGAGTTTTCGGGCGGCCGGCGCCGGTTCGACGGTTATATCGCGCTCGGTTGCGTCATCCGCGGAGAGACGACCCACTACGACTACGTGTGCGGAGAGTCCGCACGCGGGCTGCAGGACCTGGCCGTCCAGCATTGTCTGGC
>JAYPUG010000318.1:0-3042 GCA_038133965.1 Rhodospirillaceae bacterium
ACCCAGACATGGTCGAGGCGGCGGCCCCGGTTGGACGCACGCCAAACGCGGGCGCGGTAACTCCACCAGGAAAAGAGCGGCTCGGGCTCGGGCGTGAAATGGCGCACGGCGTCGATCCAGTCGTGCGCCGCCATCAGCGCGTCGATACGTTCGACCTCGACGGGGGTATGGCTCACCACGTCGAGCAGCTGCTTGTGCGACCAGACGTCCGATTCGAGCGGCGCGACGTTGAAGTCGCCGACGATGATCCGCTTCGCCCGCGGCTTCCTGACTTCGGCCGACCACGCCGCCATCTCGTCCAGGAAGTCGAGCTTGTGGGCGAACTTGTCGTTCTTCGCCGGGTCGGGCACGTCGCCGCCCGCGGGGACGTAGAAGTTGTGGACCTCGACCCCGCCGGCGAGCGTCACCGTGACGTGGCGCGCATCCTCGCGCCCGCACCAGTCCGTCCCGCCGGTCGCCTTGAAGGGCACCTTGGAGAGGATGGCGACGCCGTTGTAGGCCTTCATTCCGCGCACATGGCGATGAGGATAAAGTCCCTCGAGCGCATCGTGGGGAAACAGCTCGTCGACGACCTTGGTTTCCTGCAGGCAGATGATGTCGGGCGCGGCCTGCTTGTCGAGCTGTTCCAGCAGGGGCGCACGCAGGCGCACCGAGTTGATGTTCCAGGTCGCGATGCGCATGGGGGTCTTGTCCTCGCGGGCTCTCGTCCTTCGAGACGATCGCTGCGCGATCCCTCAGGACGAGGAAATCACATCTGTTGCCTCAAGCCCAAGCGCGCGCCGTGGACACGGCGGACACGGTCGAAGGCGCGCGCCTCGAAGCATGGGCGGCGGTCAGGCGTAGGCGATCTCGATATCCGACAGCCCGTCGATGTGGCCGACCAGCCGGTCGCCCGACACCGCCGGCCCGACGCCGTCGGGCGTGCCGGTGTAGATCAGGTCGCCGGGCGCCAGGGTGACGAGGCCCGACAGGTTGGCGATGATCTCGGGCAGGTTCCAGATCATCAGCTCGAGATCGGAGTCCTGCTTGCGCTCGCCGTTCACGTCGAGCCAGATGTGGCCCTTGGGGAAGTGGCCGACCTCCGACACGGGGTGGATGTCGCCGCACGGCGCGGACTCGTCGAAGCCCTTGCCCATGTCCCAGGGCCGGCCCATTTCGCGGTGCGCGATCTGGACGTCGCGCCGGGTCATGTCGAGGCCCGTCGAATAGCCCCAGACATGGTCCAGTGCGTCGGCCTCGGAGATGTTCGCGCCGCCGCTGCCCAGCGCGGCGACCAGCTCCATCTCGAAGTGCAGGTTGCTGGTCTGCGGCGGGTAGGCGATCGTCGTGCCCGTCGGCACAATCGCGTCGGCCGGTTTGCAGAAATAGAAGGGCGGGTCGCGCTCGTCCTGGCCCATCTCGCGGATGTGCGCCAGGTAGTTGCGTCCGACGCAGAAGATGCGGCGAACAGGGAAACGTGCGCTGGAGCCGGCGACGGCAACGGACGCCTGTGACGGCGCGGGAATGACGTAATCCATTCCGGACCTCTTTTCGAAGAAACGTTGATCGGTTGTTCGGGCGCCCTTTTAGTGCGCCGGACTGTGGGTTGTCACGCGACGTCGGCACCTGCGCGCGCGGCTGCGCGCCGGCGCGCAGCGTGGCCGAACGCCGCGAACAGGCCGCGGTTGAAGGCGTGGGTCTCGATCCGGTACTCCGCGTGCCACTGCACCCCGGCGACGAACGTGGCGGCGCCGGGCATGGAAACGCCCTCGATCACCCCGTCGTCGCTGACCGCCTCGACCACGAGGCCCTCGGCGACCCGGTCGATCGCCTGGCCGTGCAGCGAGTTGACCATCACCTCGTCACCCGCGATTCCCGCCTCTTCGGCGATGCCGGCGAACAGCCCGCCGTTGCTCAGTCGCACCGGGTGGCGCGGGGCGAAGCGGTGGGCCATCACCTCGGTCTGGATCATGCGGTGATCGTTCACCCCGTCGAGTTCCCACAAATAGGGGTGCAGCGAGCCGCCCAGTGCGACGTTGATTTCCTGGATGCCGCGGCAGATGCCGAACAGCGGCAGGCCGCGCTCGATCGCGCGGCGCACCAGCGGCAGGGTCGTCGCGTCGCGCATGGGATCGCGCAGCGTATCGGGCCGAAAGGGCTCGCCCCCGTAATGGTGCGGCTCCACGTTCGCACGCCCGCCGGTCAGGACCAGCCCGTCGAGCCGGTCCACCACGTCCTCGATATGGTACATGCCGCCGTCGCGCGCATCGCCGAGGGACGGGATCATCACCGGAATTGCGTCCGATCCCTCGATTACCGCCGTCACGTACTTCAGCCCGGTTCCGATCATGTCGAAGCCGCTGTTGTCACGCACATCGGCGTTAACGCCGACCAGAGGGCGGATGGTGTCGGTGGAAGTCATGGCGGGTTCGTAGCCGGGCTGATCGCCGCACGCAAGAGGGGGCCAGGCGCTGCCGGTGAGCGGCTACTCGATCCGGGGTGTTTGGCCGGCACGGATGTTCGGGTCGACGGTCGAGAACAGTTCGTTGGCGTTCTCGATCTCGACGCCGAAACGCGGCTCCACGAGCGCGACCTCGACAAGCGTTCCCTGGGCGTCGATGACCTGCCACTTGGCGAGGCGCAGCGGCGCATCCTCGAACATGAGAGTCACCTCGCCCGCGTCGGGCGCGTCGGTCTCGACGACGGTGACGCGCAGCGCACCGGGCGCGCGGTCGAATGCGGTCACAGTGAGGTCGCCGTCGAGCGCCAGGTTCTCGTCGATCAGGATGCCGGCCGGGGTCGTGCCCACCGGCAGGAAGGTCGTCTGCTTCAGCTCGGTGTCGTGATACATGAGCAGAAGGTCGCTTGCGACCAGCAGGATCGGCACCGGCGGCGCGTACTCGATGCGCAGGTGCCCAGGCCGCTCGAGAAGGATGCGGCCCTCGGCCACCCCCTGTTCGGAGAACTGGATGAACCGGCTGTCCATCGTGGTCAGTCCGTTCAGGTAGGTCTCGATCCGCGCCAGGTCGGCCCGGTCGGCCTCGGAGAGCGCGGCCGGCACGG
>JAYPUG010000319.1:0-3032 GCA_038133965.1 Rhodospirillaceae bacterium
GTGGTCAATAAATGGTTAACGCGCGCCCGAACACCACGGAATCCGTGGAAATCCCAGAAATTGTTAACCAATTTCAGACAGCTGCAATCCAGGGAACGAGGGCCGACAGCCAGGCCCCACCGGCCACACCACAATCATAGGATGCCTCCAGATGGTCGGCACCGCGGATAACGAGTGTTTCGGCGGAACCGCCTTGTGCCTCGAGCGCGGCCGCCATCCGTTCGGCCTGGACGATGAGATGTGGAAAATCACTCTCCCCCCATGCCATCAGGAACGGCGGCGTGCGCGCAATGGTGTGAAGCGGGCTCGCATCCCTGTCGTTCGCCGGATCGCCACCCAGGAAACGCGGGCGCATCGGCATGCCATTTCCTTCGGTGAAGTCGTAAACGCCCGACACGGGAACCGCGCCACGAATGATATCTGAAGGCACACCGTGCCGCGCCTGCCAGTCGTCCCGGACCGCGAGCCAGGTGGACAGGTGTCCGCCCGCGGAGTGTCCTCCGAGAAATATGCGTCCCGGGTCGCCGCCATGCTCGGCGATGTTGGCGTGTATCCAAGCGACCGCCGACGCGGCGTCGTCCGCATTCTCAGGCCAGGTGACGGCGGGCGCCAGGCGGTATCCGATGCTGACGAAGGTAATTCCCTCGGCACCCAACGCTGGCGCCATAAACGCCATCCATTCCTTGTAGCCGTTCGTCCAGCCACCGCCATGCATGAACGCAACAACGGTTCCGTCGGGGTCTGGAGCCGGAAACACCGCGACCTCCTGGTAGGGATCGTCGCCATAGGCAAAGGTCAGACCGTCGATACCCTGGGACAACTCTTGAACATGTGTGTGGTTGCGCGCGCCCAGCTCCGAGAACGGCTCCTGCGCGGGATAGCTGTCATAGGTGCGTAGCGCCATCAGCGCATCTCCCGCTCGACGATCATCCTCTCATCGACGAATTTTCCGTTCTCGATGATGACGTCATTGTCGAGGATCACGGTGCAATCGCGCATCGGAACGTCGTAGTGCCCCTTGGTGTTGCGCGTCCCGCCACCCTGGGTGTTGGGCCCCGTCGAGAACAGGAAGTTACCCGGGAAGACTCGCGCCGCCGCGTGCGCGCGCTCCGGATCGTCGCCATTCAGGGCGATGTTGTACCAACGGGCCTGCGGATTGAGCCCCCATCCCAGGTGGGACACCGCGAAGGGGTCGATGTCGTCCTCCGACACCTTGTTGTCGTCGAGCCAGTCCTGCATGAGCTTGGCGTCGAGACCGCCTTCCACCTTGCGGATGAACCCGTCGCGAATTTCGAGGCGCACCTCGTCATGGACGTAGCGGCAGTAGGGCAGGATCACGATGTCGCCCGGCGCCATCACGACGGTGCCGTTGGCCGAGCCCTCGTTCGGGAAGGTATGGATGTGTCCCACGCCCCACTGGTCGAAATGCCCGGGCTCGTCGGCGTATCCCCACTGGCTCATCACGGGGTAGTCGCCGCATGAATAGGTCAGGTCGGTGCCGGATTCGCTGACGACGCGCACTTCGCGGGTGCCGACGTAGCGCTGCTCGGCATACTTCACCGCCTCCTTGAGCCCCTTGGGAGCGAGAAGCATCTCCAGGTCGTCGGGCGCGTCGATGATCATCAGGAAGCGGGTGCCCGACGCCATCACCTCGCGCAGCCAGCTCGTGAACAGCGGGATGTGCAGCGCAACCACGATGTCCGCGGCCTTCAGGGCATCCATCAGCCCCTTAGTCTGGCCGATCGTATCGACGCCGACCTTCGTCCAGGACGGCACCATGTTGATCCGCATTTCATAGGCATCCGCGCCGAGTTCGTCCGCGGCGGCGAACGCGGCCTGCATGTATTCCGGCCGCGACGTCATGTCCGACAGCAGTGCCACCGTCTCGCCGGCGCGCACGTTCGACATGTTGAACTGTCTGACGAACAGGGCCGTCAGCCTGCCGGGGTTCATCTCCTGGAACCGCATTCCGCCCGGTACGCGCATGGCTCGCCTCTCCCGATTCAAGAGCGTTCGAAGCGCATGCTAGCCGATCGCTTCGGGCGGGGCGAGACACCCGCGCCCTGCCGATTTCGCCGAGACAAGCTGCCACGGGTGTGGTTCCATATTCTCGGATAATCAAATTTCGTACAGGGGGAGAACCACCATGATGCGGGCATTTACGGAACAGAAGATGAAGCGCTTCGCCGAGCAGCGCTGGATCCTCGACGCAATCATCTCGTCGGTCGGTATGGAGTGGGACCAGCCACGCCTGGGCTACACCATGTTCCCCTGCGGGCCGGACGCCGTCGGGGATTTCCGCACCGTGGGTATGCGCACCAAGAAATTCGCAGACATGCACCGCGAGTTCGCGGGCGCGGCACGCCGGCGGGAGATCAAGGCCAGGGCGTTCGAGGAGCAGGAGCGCTTCGTCTCGGCGCGCGAGAGCTATTTCATCGCGTCCTTGCTCTACTCCGCCGCCCGCTGGCCCATCTTTGAGGCGAACGATCTCCACAAGGACTACAACCAGCGCATGGTCGATTGCTACGACAAGTACATCGCCTATGCGCCGCGGCCGATCGAGCGGGTGGAGATCCCCTTCGAGGGCGGCGTCCTGCCCGGATTCCTCGCGCTCCCGCACGAACCCAAGGACGGCGAGAAGTTTCCCTGCGCCATCGGGATCGACGGCATGGACGGCTCGAAGGAGATCATGTGCTCCATGTACGGCGACAAGATGCTCGAGCGTGGCATGGCGAGTTTCGTCTATGACGGTCCCGGACAGGGCGAATGCCCGGTCAACGGCGTCTATGTCACCAAGGACAACCACATGGCCGCGGCCGAGGCCGTTTACGACTGGCTGAGCCAGCACCCGGCCATCGACAAGGACCGGATGGTGGTCTTCGGGATCAGCTTCGGCTCGTTCTTCGGCGCGCAGGCCGCCGCGGCGCTGGGCGACCGGGTGAAGGGCGCGGCGCTGTCGTTCGTCTGTCACGAACCGGGCTGCTACACGATCTTCAACATGGCCGCGCCGACCTTCAAGCTGCGCTTCATGT
>JAYPUG010000320.1:0-3026 GCA_038133965.1 Rhodospirillaceae bacterium
ACCCTGCACCGCGTAGTTCGAGGTGTGGACCTTCATCACGAGTGCGGTCCTGTCGCCGATGGCACCCTCGTAGTCGCGCGCATGTGTGCGGTTGGTCGTGCCGACCTCGACCAGCTTCGCGCCGGCGCGGGCCATGATGTCGGGGATGCGGAAGGCGCCGCCGATCTCGACCAGCTCCCCGCGCGAGACCGACACCTCCTTGCGCAGCGCCAGCGCGTTGAGCAGCAGCAACACAGCGCCGGCATTGTTGTTGACGACCGTGGCAGCTTCGGCCCCGGTCAGTTCGCACAGCAGGTCCTCGACATGTACGTCGCGGTCACCGCGTTTTCCCGATGCGAGATCGTATTCGAGGTTGCTCGCCCCGCGCGCGGCGTCCGCCATCGCCGCGATGGCGGCTTCGGCCAGCGGCGCGCGGCCGAGGTTTGTGTGCAGCACCGTTCCCGTGAGGTTGAAGACCCGGCGTAGCGACGGCACGGCCGCGCGTTCGAGGTTCGCCGCCGCGCTTTGCACGAAAGCGTCCTCGCTTACCTCTATAATTTTGCCAGCCGAGATGGCGGCACGGGCGGCGTCGAGGGCTGCGCGCAAGGCTGCAGCCGTCGCCTGCCGTCCATGGGATTCGACGAGCGCGGCCGCCGCCGGTGCGTTCAGCAGGCGGTCGAGCGACGGTATATCCGAGAATTCGGGTGTATCGGCCATGGCGGGCGATTGTTCCGCCCGGGGCACGTTCGATCAAGGCTGATATACTCTCCAGTCCGACCATCACCTTTTCCCGGCAACCCGCAATGCAGACCTTTACATCGTCTACATCGTCCCTGCCCGACATTTGGGGCGCTGGTTCGTGAGCGCACGCGACTGGAGCGGTATCGCCGCGGGGCTGGGTACTGTCGTGTGCGTCGTTGCAATGCTGCTTGCAGGCCGGCTCGGCGCGACCACCGATGCGCTGACGATCTTCGACCTGGCCGGCCTGCGCATGGGGGTTGCCGCGGTCCTGGCTGCGCCGCTCCTGCTCTATGTGCGGCCGCGCGGCATCCCGCCGGGGAGTTTCGTCCTCGTCGCGTTCTTCGGCGGTGCGCCGTTCGTCCTGCTGCTGTTTGCCGGCATGATCTTCGCACCGGTCGGACACGCGGCCGTCGTGCACTTCGGCGCACTGCCCGTGTTCGCCGCTCTGGTCACCTGGGCCTGGGTGGGTGACCGGCCGGGCCGTTGGCAATGGGCCGGCATCGCGGCGATCGTCTCCGGCGTGGGCGCTGTGGGCTGGGAGGCGTTGTCGGGAGGTGCGCCGGGCGTGTGGCGCGGGCATCTGCTGTTTCTCGGCTCCGCGCTGTCCATGTCGCTCTGGTACGCCGCCATGCGTGCCGCGCGGTTGACGGTGATGCAGGCGCTGGCCGCGCTGCTTGTGGGAAACGCGGTCGTCTATGTGCCGATCTGGCTTCTGTTCCTGCCCTCCAGCCTGTGGTCCGCGCCGCTCGGAGATATCGTCATGCAGTCGGTCGTGCACGGCCTGTTCGGGGCGTTCCTGTGCATCTTCGGACATGCCCATGCCGTGCGGACCATCGGGCCGACGCGGCAGGCCGCGGTCAGTGCATGGGTGCCTGCGCTGGCGCTTTTCGCGGCGATCCCGGCACTGTGTGAAATCCCCAGGTTGCTCAATTTCGTTGGCGCGGTGATCGTGACGGCCGGTTTCCTCGTGACGGTCTTCCTCGCGCCGCGCTCGCCCGAACCCCGGCGGGATGGCGAAGTGGACACGACATGCTAGAACCGCAGCCATGTTGAAGCTCTCGGTCCTCGACCAGTCCCCGATCCGTGCCGGCGGCGATGCGAGCCAGGCGCTGGAGGAAACGATCGCGCTCGCGCAGGCGACCGAGCGGCTCGGCTTCACGCGCTACTGGCTCGCCGAGCATCACGGAACAGAAGGATTCGCGGGATCCTCGCCGGAAATCCTCATCACACGCGTGGCGGCGGCGACCAACCGCATCCGCGTCGGGTCCGGCGGGGTGATGCTGAGCCACTACTCGCCGCTCAAGGTGGCCGAGAATTTCAAGCTGCTCGAGAACCTCTATCCCGGCCGGATCGACCTCGGGATCGGGCGCGCACCGGGCAGCGACGGGCTCACCGCCGCCGCGCTCGCCTATGGCAGCGAAATCGGCATCGAGTACTTCCCGACCAAGATCGCCGACATGATGGCGTTCCTCGCCGACGAGGCGCCGGTGACCGAACCGTTCAAGGCGGTGCGCGCCACACCCCACATCCAGGACGTGCCGGAAGTGTGGCTTCTCGGGTCGAGCGACCAGAGCGCATCGCTGGCGGCCCATTTCGGGCTCGCATTCTCCTTTGCGCACTTCATCGCGCCCCAGGTCACGACGCCGGTGCTCAAGCACTATCGCGACAACTTCAAGCCGTCGGAAACGCTTGCCGCGCCGCTGGCGAGCGCCGGCGTGTTCGTGGTGTGCGCCGATACGCAGGAGGAGGCGGATTACCTGGCATCCAGCCGCGACCTGTGGCGCCTCAAGCTGCAGTACGGACAGCACCTTGCCTATCCGCACCCCGACGAGGCGCTCGCCTACGACTACAACGCCCAGGAGCGTGCGATCGTCGAGGCGAACAAGGCGAACCGGTTTGCCGGGACGCCCGAGACCCTCAAGCAGCGGCTGACCGACTTTGCAGAGGAGAATGCGCTCGACGAACTCGTGGTCCTGACGATCACCTACGATTTCGAGAAGCGCGTTCGCTCCTACGAGCTGCTGGCGGACGCGTTCGGCCTCGAACGTCAGGAAGAAGCGGCCTGACGCCTCAGTCTCCTAGTCGGCACCTACGGTGAACTTCATCGAGGTGTGCGCCTCGATCGCGTCACGCACTTCGGGTCCGAACCTCTCGGCCACCTCGTCCCCGACGGACTTCGCATAGCCCACATCGTTCTGATTGCCGCCCAGGATGATGACGAACAGGCGCGCGGTCTCGTCGCCGACATTGCGGAAGGCGCGGGTCACGCCCAGCGGCACGTCGATCAGGTCATAGCGTTCGAGCAC
>JAYPUG010000321.1:0-3025 GCA_038133965.1 Rhodospirillaceae bacterium
CCGAGTTCTCGATCGCCGAACGCGAGGCCTATCTCAAGCGCAGCCGCGCCGAGCGGGCCGATCCCGACGAAAACGGCGCCGAGACGAGCGGCAATGGCCCCGAGGGCGAGGATGGCGAGGCGGTCGATCTGACCGACGAACGCTACGCCGAGCTGGCCGCGCAGGAGCAGTTCATCCTGACGATTACGGCCAAGGGCTTCGGCAAGCGCACCTCCGCCTACGAGTACCGGATCACCAACCGGGGCGGGCAGGGCGTGACCAACATCGATCTCGCCAAAGATGCCGAAAACGCCGTTGTGGCGTCGTTCCCGGTCGAGGACGACACCCAGTTGGTCATGGTGACCGACGGCGGCCAGCTTATCCGAACCGGCGTGGACGAGGTTCGGATCGCCGGACGCTCGACCCGGGGTGTCACGCTGTTCCGGGTGGCCGAGGACGAACGGGTTGTGACCGTCGCCCATATGCGCGACGATGACGATGAAGAGGGCGACGATACCGCCCCGGACGACGAGGGTGGCGAGGCCGCAGAAGCGGCGGACGGCACCGAAGCGGGGGACGCGCCGGCGGTGGAAAACGACACGCCGGAGACGGACGATGGCGAAGACTGAACGGGTCGGGGTCTATCCGGGCACCTATGACCCGATAACCAACGGACACATGGACATCATCCGGCGGGCCGCGAAGGTTCTCGACCGGCTGGTGATCGGTGTCGCTGTGAATGCGGGCAAGGGACCGCTTTTCTCGCTCGACGAGCGGGTTGAGATGGTGCGCGACGAGGTCGCCGCCATATCAGGCAGCAAGGGCAAGGGGATCATCGAGGTGAAGCCCTTCGATTCCCTCCTCATGCACTTCGCGGAAGCCGAGGGTGCCCAGTGCATCATTCGGGGACTGCGCGCCGTGTCCGACTTCGACTACGAGTTCCAGATGGCGGGCATGAACGCGCGCCTCAACCCCGATATCGAGATCCTGTTCCTGATGGCCTCGGAGCGGAACCAGTTCATCGCCTCGCGGCTGGTCAAGGAAATCGCGGCGCTCGGCGGCGATATCTCCTCCTTCGTGTCCGAGCCGGTCGCGCGCCGGGTGAACGAGCGGTTCGGCCGCCTCGACCTTCAGGCCGTGAACGATTAGAAACACCCTCATGTTCAGACGTTCTCTTCTGGCCGGCCTCGCGCTCGGGGTTGGCGTTTTCATGGCGGTGGCCGCGATGCCCGCCGCACAGCCCGCACACGCACAGGAGCGCGACTTGGAAAATACCCTCTATCTCGACCTGGAAGGCGGCCGCGTGACGATCGAGATGCGCCCCGACCTGGCGCCGAACCACGTGGCACGGATCAAGGAACTGGCACGCGAAGGTTTCTACGACGGTGTCGTGTTCCACCGCGTGATCGACGGATTAATGGAACAGACGGGCGATCCGACCGTCACCGGCCGGGGCGGCTCCGACAAGCCGGATCTCGCCGCCGAGTTCTCCATGGAGAACCACGGGCGCGGAGCGGTCTCGATGGCGCGCGCGCAGGACCCGAACAGCGCGAACAGCCAGTTCTTCATCGTCTTCGACGACGCATCGTTCCTCGATGGCCAATACACGGTCTGGGGCAAGGTGACCGAAGGCATGGAGCACGTCGATGCTATCAAGCGGGGCGAGGGCAGCAACGGCATGGTCGAAAACCCCGACAAGATCATCAAGATGCAGGTCGCGGCCGACGCCGAGTAGGTTCGCGGCAAACCTCCCTGCACATGTACGCCGTTGACCCGGCGCACGACGCTTTCTAAACCTGACGCGCGTCCCTTGGTGCGGGCCCATAGCTCAGCTGGTAGAGCAACTGACTTTTAATCAGTAGGTCCCAGGTTCGAACCCTGGTGGGCTCACCACCGTTCCCCGGTTCCGTCCGACAGCTCGAAGGTGCGGAGTCACGCTGCGTCGCGCTTCGGGATGCCGCCTTCGCGAACCCAGTGGTAGCGCTCGTCGAGCAGCGGCGAAAGCGGGCGGCGCGTTGCGTCGGGAAGCGCGATCCAGAGCCTGAGCAGCAGGCGGTTCTTCGCCGGGTCGCCCCAGTCCTCGAACGGCGAACGGCCATGCAGGGTCGTGTGGTTGTTGATGAACTGCATGTCGCCCGGCTCGAATTCCATGGTCAGGCGCATTTCCGGCCGCTCCGCGACGGAATGGGCGAACTCGAGCGCCTCCCACTGTTCGGCCGTGGGGGCGAGGTGTTCGCCATGCCGTACCGTCGATCGGACGAAGAACCTGTTCGTGAAACGTGCGGTGAGCTTGCCTTCTGCCAGTGAAAAGATCGGCACCATGTACCAGGGCGGCTCGCCCGGCGGTTCGTCGCCGCGCCAGTCGACGGCCAGGGGCGCGTAGAGGTGGGGCAGCAGGTCGGGGCGCTCGTCGCGGATTGCGTTGTGCATGGCCAGCGAGCTGACGATGTGGCTCTCGCCGCCGCTGCGCGCGGCGTTGACGCAGAACAGGCCGAGGATGTCGGTCGGCAGCTGGTCGGTGTGGAACTGCAGCTCGCCGGCCGTCTGATAGCCGCGCGCGTCGGGGTCGCCCATGGTGCGGCCCTCGTCGCGGACATAGCCGACCATGTGACCGCGCGGGTTCTGCGAGACCGGCGTGCCCATGTGGCAGCCGATCCCCCAGTAGATCAGGTCGCACTCGGCGGGCGTGTAGCGCGCGCGCGGCAGGCCGCGCAGCAGCGCAACGCCGCAGCCGTGCGAGACCTGTTCCACGACCCGGTCGAGCTTGCCCCGCAGCCGGTCCAGCGGGAACAGCGACCGGTCGAAGGGCAGGGACGCGCCCGCATCCTTCGCCGCGGCCAGTGCCGCCTCGATCTCGGCGAAGTCGTCTGCATCGAGGCGGACGATCCAGTCGCCGCGGCACTGCAGGTCGGCGCCCAGCCAGACGTCGGGGCCCTTCAGGCGGTCGGTCATCATCTCGGGCATCGGCAGGTCCCCCGGGTTCGCGACGTGCGGAGGACAGAGTCGGCAATCGCCCCGTACCGGTCAAGCCGTATGCACCCCGAAA
>JAYPUG010000322.1:0-3007 GCA_038133965.1 Rhodospirillaceae bacterium
CGCCGGGAAAATCCTTCTCGAAGCGCAGGATGTTGCCGACCTCGGCGCCGCGCCATGCATAGATCGACTGGTCGTCGTCACCCACGCAGGCGATGTTGCGGTGCCTCTGGGCCAGCAGGCGCAGCCAGAGATACTGGGCGACGTTCGTGTCCTGGTACTCGTCCACCAGGATGTACTGGAACCGGTCCTGGTAGTCGGCCAGTACTTCGGGGTGTTCGGCGAAGATCGTCAGGTTGTGCAGCAGCAGGTCGCCGAAATCGGCGGCGTTCAGCGTGCGCAGCCGGTCCTGGTAGTCGCGGTAGAGATCGATCAGGCGACCGCCCGCGAGATCGCCGGCATCCGCCGCAGAGACCTTGTCCGGTGTGAGCGCACGATCTTTCCAGCGCTGGATCACGCCCATGAGGACGCGTGCGGGCCAGCGCTTGTCGTCGATGTTCTCCGCCTCGAGCAGCTGCTTGAGCAGCCGCACCTGGTCGTCGGCATCGAGGATGGTGAAATTGTCGCGCAGGCCGACAAGTTCGGCGTGGCGGCGCAGGATGCGCGCACCGAGCGCATGGAAGGTGCCGAGCCAGATCGCCTCTGCCGGCCCGCCCACGAGGTGTGCCACCCGCTCGCGCATTTCGCGGGCCGCCTTGTTCGTGAAGGTGACCGCAAGCACCTGGTAGGGACGCGCGCGCCCGAGCCGCAGGAGATGGGCAAGCCGCGTCGTCAGCACACGGGTCTTTCCCGTGCCTGCGCCCGCAAGCACCAGGACAGGCCCGTCCAGCGCCTCGACAGCCTCGCGCTGGGGCGCGTTGAGCTGGTCCAGGTACGGCGCCGGTGCAGCCTCGGCAAGCGCGGAAATCCGCGGTTCTTCGATGTGAAACGGGTCGGTCATCGGAATTGCAGATTATATCACGCGCCGGCACGGAGTCGTGCCCGGGTGCCGGTGGATGAACTTCGCGTGAAACGTGTTTCCAGGTGCCGTGCCGGTGGTAACATTTCCGCATGACGAGCCCCTCGGCAGGACGGGCTTGAATGGAAAGAACCATGCAAACCCGGAACCCCAAGCTCCACTCACGCGCCGCGGCAAGGCTGCGGCGCGGTGTGCTGACCCTTGCCGTCGTCCTGATCGCCGGCGTCTCCGCGACCGCCCGGGACGCGGCGGCCCAGAACGCCGATCCGCGCACGACGGAGATGGTGCTGGAATCGGTGGTCGGAATCGACACGCGCATTCCGGGCAATGCACGTACGGCAGGCACGCTGGGCACGCGCCGCCAGGGCAGCGGGGTCGTCATCGATGCCGACGGGCTGGTGCTCACCATCGGCTACCTGATCCTGGAGGCGCTCGAGATCGAGATCGTCCTCGATGGCGGCCGGAGGATACCGGCATCCTTCGTCGCCTATGATCATGAAAGCGGGTTCGGGCTGGTGCGCGCGGCCAGCGCCGTAGGCGTCGCCCCCGCCAGTCTCGGCTCCTCGGGCAGCATGGGCATCAGCACCCAGGTCCTGCTGGCAAACCGGCTCGGCCCCGGCTCGGCACAGGGCGTGTTCGTTGTGGACCGGCGCGAGTTCGCCGGGCCGTGGGAATATCTCCTCGACAGCGCGATCTTCACCTCGCCGCCCAATCCGAATTTCAGCGGCGCCGGCCTGTTCGACGGCGACGGCAGGCTGATCGGCATCGGCTCGCTGTTCGTCGGCAATGCCGCCTTCATCAACCAGCCAATCGCCGGCAACATGTTCGTGCCGATCGACGAGCTGAAACCCATTCTCGACTACATTATCGCCGGCGGCCGGATCCCCGATCCGCCACGGCCATGGCTCGGCATATTCACGGCGGAGTTCCGCGACCGGCTGTTCGTCGATCGCGTGGCCGCCGACAGCCCGGCCCAGCGCGCCGGCGTCCGGCCTAGCGACCTGATCCTGGCCGTGGGAGACGCACCCGTCGCGTCCATGGCTGGTTATTTCAGGGCCATCTGGCGTGGCCGCGAGGCCGGCGACCAGGTGTCGCTCAGGTTGCTGAACGCCGAAGGCACCATCCGTGACGTCGTCATCGAATCGATGGACCGCAGCTCCTGGCTGCGGCTCGACCCCACCCTCTAGTCGCCCGGGTCTCGCCCGGCCGGTCAGGCGTGTTCCTCGGCCCGGACCTGCAACAGCGCATCGTTGTGCGCACGCGACACGTCGAGCGCGGTCACGATCCCGCGCAGCAGCATCGTCTCCCGGCTGGCAACCACGGCTATTTCCTGCCCGTCGGCGCTCTCGATCAGCCGCCGCGCATCCTCGACCGTGTTCGAAAGGGTCACGATCCCGCCGAGGGAGTGAGCGATATCCACCGCCAGCTTCGGACCGCCGTCCTCGTCGCGGCTGAGGATTGCATTGTTCAGGTCAGCGTAGGTGATGGCGCCAAGCAACGCGCCATCCTCGTCGATCACGTAGATCTCGCCGTTCGGGGATTCGTGCAGCTTCGCGTTCAGCAGTTCGATCGGGGTGTCGCCCGCGACGGAAACCAGGTTCGAATGCATGATCCGGCTCACCGGCATGCTCTGCAGCAGCGCCTGTTCATGCCCGCCGGAGACGACCACGCCGCGCCGCGCAAGCTGCAGGTGAAAGAACGAGCGGCCGTAGAACTGCGTCGTCAGCACCGAGGCCATCGCGGTGGCGATCATCACCGCAACCGTCAGCTCTGACGATCCCGTCAGTTCGAACATGATGAAGATAGTGGAGAGCGGCGCCCCCATCACCGCACCCGCGAGCGCGCCCGTCCCGATCAGTGCATAGGCGGGAACACCCGAGAACAGATCGGGGAACACGCCGCCGGCGACGAACCCGAACGCGCCGCCCACGGTCGCACCGAGAAAGAGCGAGGGCGAGAACACGCCGCCGCCGAAACCGAACCCGACGCTGATGGCGACCGCGGCGAACTTCGCGGCGATCAGAAGGACCAACAGTTCGAGGGCGAACTCGCCACGCAGTGCGGCATCCGTCGTCAGAAAGCCGACGCCGAGGATTTCGGGAACCTTGAGCG
>JAYPUG010000323.1:0-3005 GCA_038133965.1 Rhodospirillaceae bacterium
TCCCGACCAAGGGCATGACCCTGCCCTTCATCAGCTATGGCGGCTCGTCCCTGCTCGGCATCGCGCTGGGCCTCGGCATGACGCTGGCGCTCACCCGGCGGCGCCTCGGCGCGGGAGATCCCGCATGACCGGCGCACGTCCGATCCTGATCGCCGCGGGCGGCACCGGCGGGCACATGTTCCCCGCCGTCGCGCTTGCCAAGGTGCTGGCGGCGCGCGGCCACCGCATCGTCTTCGTGTCCGATCCGCGCGGCGCAGCCGTCCCGTCCGACGTGCTCGGCCTGCCCGACGGCGTGGACCGGCGCGCGATCGCCGCGCGCAGCCTGGGCGGCGGCATCAAGGGCCTGTTCGCGGGCGCCAAGGCGCTCACCCGGGGCTTCTTCCAGTCCCGGCGGCTGATCCGCACGCTCGACCCGGCAGTCGCGGTCGGCTTCGGCGGCTATCCGAGCGTGCCCCCAATTCTCGCCGCCGGCATGACCGGCGTGCCCACCGTGATCCACGAACAGAACGCCGTTCTGGGACGCGCGAACCGGCGGCTGGCGCGCGGCGCGCGCGCCTTTGCGCTGAGCTTCGCCCACACGCACCGCCTGAAGTCCGCCGGGCACGCGAAAACGACCGTCGTCGGCAACCCGGTCCGGCCCGAAATCGCCGCACTCGCCGCCCGGCCCTACACGCCCCCCAGCGGCGTCATCGACCTGCTGGTGGTCGGCGGCAGCCAGGGCGCGCAGGTGTTCTCCAAGATCGTGCCCGCGGCCTTCACCGCCCTCACTCCGGCGCAGCGCGCCCGGTTCCGCGTCGCCCAGCAGTGCCGGGCCGAGGATATCGAGGGTGTGCGCACGGCCTATGCCGGCATGAACATGCAGGCCGACCTGGAAACCTTCTTCGACGATGTGCCCGCGCGCCTCGCCGCCGCGCACTTGGTCGTCGGCCGGTCGGGTGCCTCGACCGTCGCGGAGTTGACCGCCGCAGGGCGCCCCGCCCTCTACGTGCCCTACCCGCATGCCGTGGACGATCACCAGATGGCGAACGCCCGTGCGATCGAGGCCGCCGGTGCGGGCTGGGTGATGGCGCAAACCGAATTCACCCCGGCCGCCATGGCCGGCTGGCTGGAGGCCGCGCTGGAGTCCGCCGACGCGCTGGCACGCGTCGCTTCGGCTGCCCGCGCGCTTGGCCATCCCGACGCCGCCGAACGCCTCGCCGACCTGGTGGAACATCTCCTGCCCGCCAACGGCAACGGCGATCATGTGCCCCCGCTCCGGGAGGCTGCCGAATGAGAGCGCTGCCCCTGGATATCGGGACCATCCATTTCGTCGGGATCGGCGGAATCGGCATGAGCGGCATCGCCGAGACGCTGCATGCGTTGGGCTACCAGGTGCAGGGCAGCGACATCTCCGACAATGCCAACGTGCGCCGCCTGCGCGATCTCGGTATCGCGGTCGCGATCGGACACGACGCCGCCAACATCGAGGCGGCGGCGGTGCTCGTCGTCTCGACCGCGGTCAAGGCCGACAATCCCGAGGTCGTCGCCGCGCGCGCCCGGCTAATCCCCGTCGTGCGCCGGGCCGAGATGCTGGCCGAGCTGATGCGCCTGAAATGGTCCATCGCGGTCGGCGGCACCCACGGCAAGACGACGACGACGTCGCTCGTCGCCGCGATGCTGGATGCGGCGGGCCACGATCCGACCGTCATCAACGGCGGCATCATCAACGCCTACGGCACGAATGCACGGCTGGGCACCGGCGACTGGATGGTCGTCGAGGCCGACGAGTCCGACGGCACCTTCGTCAAGCTGCCCGCCGCCATCGCGGTCGTCACGAACATCGATCCCGAGCACCTCGACTTCTACGGCGATTTCGACGCGGTGCGCGACGCCTTCGCAACCTTCGTGTCGAACATCCCGTTCTATGGCTTCGCCGCCATGTGCATCGACCATCCCGAGGTGCAGGCGATGATCCCCGAGCTCGAGGACCGGCGGGTGATCACCTACGGCTTCTCGCGCCAGGCCGATGTGCGGGGCGTGAACCTCGAAACGGACACGTCGGGCCTGACCTTCGACGTCCAGGTCGCCCAGCGTGCCGGGGGCGCGCCGCGCATCATCAAGGGCGTCTCCCTGCCCATGTACGGCGCCCACAACGCACAGAACGCGCTCGCGGCCGTCGCCATCGGCCTCGAGATGGGCATCAAGGACACGGTCATCCAGCGCGCCTTCGACGGGTTCAAGGGCGTGAACCGCCGCTTCACCCGCACGGGCGAGGCCGGCGGCATCACCGTCATCGACGACTACGGCCATCACCCGGTCGAGATCGCGGCGGTGCTCGATGCGGCGCGCTCGGCGACCGGCGGGCGCGTGCTTGCGGTGTTCCAGCCGCACCGCTTCTCGCGCGTCGAAAGCCTGTTCGACGATTTCTGCACCTGCTTCAACGACGCGGACACCGTCTTCGTGTCGGACATCTACCCGGCCGGCGAGGCCCCGATCGCGGGAGTGGACCGCGACGCGCATGTGGAACGGCAGCGCGCCCCGGGCAACCGCGACGTCCGGCCACTCCCCGATCCGGAACGCCTCGCCGAGCTGATCGCGTCCGCCGCCGCCTCGGGCGACATGGTCGTCTGCCTGGGCGCGGGCACGGTTACGGCGTGGGCACAGGCGCTTCCCGACGACCTTTCGGCGCTGTTTGCGCGCGAAACGGGGACGGAGGGATGACGATGGCCGCACTCTCCCGTCCTCCTTCGCTGATCGAGCGGCTGCCGGCCGTGCGCGGCCGCTACGAGGCCGACGGCGCAATCGCGCGCTACACCTGGTTCCGCGTCGGCGGCCCCGCCGAGGTGCTGTACCGGCCGGCCGACACAGCCGATCTGGCGAACTTCCTCGCATCGCGGCCCGGCGACGTGCCCGTCACCGTCCTGGGAGCCGGATCGAACCTGCTGGTGCGCGACGGCGGCGTGCCGGGCGTGGTGATCCGGCTGGGCCGGCCGTTCGCGACCGTCGGCTGCGACGCGACCACGATC